>JZWT01000049.1 GCA_000960885.1 Thermoproteus sp. AZ2
ACGCAGTTCTCGCCGTCGAGCCCTACGGCGTCGGACTTAAAGGCTATGCAACACCCATCGGCTGGATCCGAAAGCCTTAGCTCGGCGCCTCCCACCAGTCTGGCGACCCCGCCTTTAACCTCAGCCCTAATTACTTGGAGCCCGAAGAAACGCGCCGTGAACGCGCGCCTAGGCCTATTGTAGAGCTCCTCGGGCGCGCCGGCCTCAACGATCTGCCCCCTAGACATAACGTAGATATAATCGCCGAGCGAGTAGGCCTCGGCGGCGTCGTGGGTGACGTGGAGGATCGGGAGCTTGTATTCCCTCGAGATAGACCGGAGCAACGCCATTACGGGCGCCCTGATCTCTGGGTCCAAGCTCGCTAGTGGCTCGTCTAGGAGAAGGACGCGCGGCTTTACGGCCAAGGCCCTCGCAAGCGCTACGCGTTGTTTTTGTCCGCTGGAGAGCTGGCGGGGGTAGCGGCTGAGGAGCTCCGAGATTTCGAGGCGCTCGGCGATCTCCATAACAGCGCGCTGCCGCTCCTCCCTAGGGATTCCCCTGGCCTTAAGCCCGTACTCTATATTGGCGTAAACGGTCATGTTGTCGAAGAGGGCGTAGCTCTGTGGCACGTAGCCGATGTTCCTCCTCTCGGGCGGGAGCCTCGACACGTCGCGTCCATCGATTAGGATCTCACCCCTGGCTTTGACCAGGCCCGCTATGGCCTTCAAGAGGCTCGTCTTGCCGGAGCCGTTGGGGCCCGCCAAGATGGCGTAGACGCCGTCGTCGACGGATAGATCTATTGGGCCTAGCCTAAATGCGCCCAGAGACGCCTCTAGGCCCCTAACCTCTAACACGGCCCACGGCGGCTCGCACCGCTATAAATACTACTAATATCAACACTAATAAGGCCGCCGAGTACTCAGTGGCCGTGGGCAGCCCCACGCTCTCATATGCCGTGTAAATATATACACTGGCTGGATATACCAGCCTATTCCCTAAGGCGACGTAATAAGCTACCACGAACAACGCACCGGCCTCAGACACCGATCTGGCCCACGCCAATAGGGCTCCGTTGATTACGGAGCGCCAGATGTTGGGCAAGACTGTTGAGGAGAAAGCCCTTAGAGGCCCTGCGCCGAGAGTCCTCGCGACGGCCTCCACATCTGGGTCCAACAACCTAATCGCGGCCTCCATGGTCCTCACGGCATAAGTGGAGGATAGGTAGGATACCGCAACCACGGCGCCTGGGAGCGTATTAATGACTTGTACGCCTAACTCCCTCAGCCAAGGCCCTAGCCCATATGCCGCGAAGGCCAAAATAACCATAATCCCCACTATGACGTGCGGTACCACTATCGGCATATCTACTATAGCCTCGACCAAGCTCTTGAGCTTGAAGTCATGGCGCGCCAATAAATAGGCGGTGGGTAGCCCTAAGACCACCGCGAGCGCGGCCGCCGCCGACGCTATTATCACGGTTGCCTCTATAGATTCTAGGAACGAATGCACGGCGAGCGCCTTGGCTATCCACGGCGAGCCCAGCCATATTAGGAGGGCTAAGGGGTATAGGAAAAAGCCAAAAGTAACGCCGCCGCCGCTGCGCCTAAATGCGCGATCTCCATTAAGAGCTTGGGAATATGGCGGCGTATTGCGGCACTTGGCTTACGGGAATTACGTAAGGCCTAAGGAGCGCAGGGACGTCGCTGTAGTTGCCGAACACTATGCCCGGGGTTATGGGCATAATGCCGTTGTCGCGCAGGATCTTCTGGCCCTGTGGGCTGAAGAGCAATAGGGCATAGTAGACCGCGCCCTGAGGATTAGGCGCCGTATTGGGTATCGTAAATGTGTAGACCACCGGGTTACACACGAAATATTTAGTGACGCCCACCTCTGTCCAGTTAAAGTTAGCTTGGTGGTAGTAGTCGGCGTATTTGAGGGAGCCTAGGCTCACTTGCGGCGGCAGAGTTATATATGTGACATTAGCGTATTGTTTAACTTGAACCACGGCGTTTGAGACGTAAGCTGACAAGATAAACTGGATCTGGCCCGAGGCCATCACCGGCAATAGGTCCGTCTCCGTATTCCTCATGACGTACTTATTGGTGTTGTTGTATATGGCGTCGACTAGATAGCTCATGTTATTAAAGAATGTGAGGCCGGCCAAGCGCAACATACAAATGGCTTGATAGCCGGAGGGGTCCGTAAACGGATTGCTCACTCCGACCACGACGTTGGGGCTGAGCGCTATTATGGAGAAGATCTGCGTCCAAGTCGCGTTCCATTGAGCGGTCAACGGCGTCTCGTTCTGGGCTTGGAGCCATAGCCTGTACACCTCTTGTCCAGCCGTGGTGTTTAGGTTCACAATTATAGCCATCTGCGTCGCTCCAAAGGCTATTTCGTAGTCGGCTAAGCCGCTCTTGAATAACACAGACGGTATAGTGGTCGTGTCGGCGGCCGCCACTAAGCTGAACTGCTTTGTGTTTACCTCTTCTTGAGCCACAGCGCCGCTTCCCTTAAAATATGGCGGCGCCGCCTTTATATATGGATAGAGATTGCTGTATATATTGAGAAGGTCCGTGAAGCTGAACTTGAGAGTGCCCGCGGCGCCTATGGCGAACGGCGCGGTTGCCGGCGCACTGGCGGTAACTGTGGCCGTCGTTGTGACGGTCGACGTAGTCGTGGCGGTCGCAGTCGCGGTTATGGTTGTGGCCGTCGTGGGGGCTGGGGATGGCGTATGGGCGAAATACCCGGCAGCTATCCCTATCACGAGCCCCACTATTAATCCTACGGCTAGCCATTTGGCGTCCATGGCGTACTCTATTTTATCGTTTTTTAAATATTTAACAATAGATCTTTATCGGCGGCCTGTTATCCGCCGCGCCACCTCCCCTAAGTACGCCAAGGCCTCGTCGGCGCTCAGCCGGCCTATATACCTAATGCTTATGAGCTGTTGCTTAACGCCGTTGTCGTAGTAGACGTACTCCAGTTTGCCCTCAGGGGCCTCTTCGGCCGCTATATACAGCTTGTATTTGCCCACAGCTAAGAGCTCCGCCCCCTGAGGCGGGGGCGCCTCGGCGAAGACGTCCACGGAGATCATCCTTAAGTCGCCCAGCTCTATTATTCTCGCCTTATTCTCCCCCGCCTCGTCTTTATAAATCCTAATCACGGCGTGGAGTGGGAGGCGTTATAAATAAATAGATCCCGGGCGGGCCCCGCTAATCGCCCCAGAAGGCCCTCGTGGCGGCGTATTGTCTCTCGGCATCAATTATGGCCGACCAAATATCGCCTCCGCTTAATATTTTGTTTAAGACCTTGACGGCGGTCTTAGGGCCTACGCCGTGGGCTAGCTGGACTAAGACGCCCAATTTGCCGTGCTCTAGAGTTATAGCTGCGCTTTGCCTAAGTTCGTCGAAGAGCTTAGACTCCTCTTTATCTAGCCTCCGCCTAGCCTTAAACTTCCTCCACACCTCAAGCGCCCTATCCAAATTGCCCTTAACCACCGCGAGCGCGCCCATCCCGCACTTGGGGCACCTCAACTCCTCGGGCAACAGGGCGGCCCTACCCCTATAGGTCCAGCCGCAGTTTAGGCACAACAACGACACCTCCCTATTTAGAATTCGCTTGCGCACTAAATCCTTAACAGCCTCCATTGAGAGACCCTTATACGTGAAGTCTACCTTAAGCGCCTCCTCCAACAACGGCTTATCTAAGGCTGTGGGGGCCGCCAGCCTCTTGTACTCAAGCCTATATCGGCCCTCCCTAAGCCCCCTGACTAAATCCATCAGCGCGCCTACGTCGAGCTTTTCGACGAAGATCTCGTTCATGGCCTCTATGCCCGGCAAATCGTCTCCATAGGCCTCGATGAGCTTAGCGGGGACCTCCTCGGCGTCTCTACTGAGCAAGCCGACTCTCTGGGCCACCTGCATAAATCTATATTTAAACATCCTAGATACCTTAACAGCATTACTAAGAGTCTTCTGGATATACGTCTCGTCTTTAGCCAAGGCATCCTCTATATATTTAAATGGAATAGGGTCCCTATGAATTAAGAGTACTCTGTAAGGATCCGCCCTATAGCCGACGGGCCCTAGATAAGACGAGAGGTGGTGGGATAAATACATGCCCAGCGCCTCGTTGCCCTTAGAGCCTAGGCATACGTGGACCACGGCGTATTTCCCGAAGCCGTGTACCCTCACCACCTCGGGGCCGGGGACGCCGGCATCGGCCAACCCCTCTACGTCGGCCAGGCCGGCGTATGCCCCCCTCATAGCGGCCTCCAACGCCTCGGCCCTCCTCCTGCACACCTCCGCCGCTATTTCGCGGGGCACCGGGATCTCTTCGCCGATCCAGCCGGGAAGGGCGCCGGTTATGTCTTGCTCGGGGTAGAGGAGTACCGAGTCCCCCTCTATTTTCGAAATCAGCCAAACCCTCCCCGATAAAATTATCTTGGAGCCCGGCTCCACCGTGAAGACGAACTCCTTGTCCAACTCGCCTACTACTCCGCCCGATGTTTGGTCCACCGCCCTGTACTTCTTCTCGTCCGGTATCATTGATACGTTTTCGAAATAATACTTGATAGAGCCGCGGCGCGGCTTTAAGCCGGATAATAGCCTATGTCTCTCCGCGAACTCTAGGGCCAGCCTTATGTCGTCCATAGTTGCGTTGGCGTATGGATGCGCGCGCCTAATTATCTCGGCGGCCTTCTCCACGCTGAGCTCTTTGCCGTCCAGCTTGGCCTCTAGCGCCATCCCGACCAGCTGGTGTACCAACACGTCTAAGGCCACCTCGTGGTACTCGATCGCGGGCTCCAGCTCCCTCCTCGCCGCGCGGTCCGCTATTACCTCTGACTCCAAGTAGTCCTCTAGGTCTTGCGCGACGACCAGGCCCCTAGACACAGCGTCTAGCCTGTGCCCGCTTCTGCCGACCCTCTGGACTAGCCTCACCACTTGTCTAGGCGAGCCGTACTGGACCACCAAGCCGACGTGGCCTATGTCTATGCCCAGCTCGAGGCTGGAGGTGGCGACCACCGCCTTGAGCTCGCCCGACTTGAACCTCTCCTCTACGCCAATTCTATGATCTCTGGAGAGCGAGGAGTGGTGCACCTCAACGACATCGCCCAATAGAGCCTTAAGCTTGGCGGCTAAGAACTCGGCCCCATCTCTGGTGTTGGTGAACACCAGGACGCCGCCCTTGGAGCCCCTAATCACCTCGGCTATATACCTAAGCCTGGCGAGGGTCTCGGGCGTTACGTCGAGCTTTTCAGCTTCTGCGTAGTCCTCCTCGCTCGGCGTCGGCGCGGTTACGTCTACCTCAAGGCGCTTTTCGGCGGATACGTCCACTATTTCTATTCGGCGCATGGAGCCCGCCAAAAAGCCGGCGACGAGCTCTTTATTCCCCACAGTGGCTGAGAGGCCTATTCTCTGAAATTCGCCGGCCAGCTCAACCAGCCTCTCGAGGCCCACGGCCAGTTGCACACCCCTCTTGCTGTCGACTAGCTCGTGGACTTCGTCGACGACGACGTGTTTCACGCAGGATAAGGCCCTTCTAACGCTCCTATTCAGCAACAATATCTGGAGGGACTCCGGCGTAGTTATTAAGAGGTGCGGCGGCGAACGGTAGATCTCTCTACGCGCGGACTGCACAACATCGCTGTGCCTAACGGCCACCCTCAGCCCGAGCATTTCGGCCAACGCGGATATTCTGCGCAATATGTCGCGGTTTAGCGCACGCAGAGGCGTTATATATAGCGCCTCGACGCACTCCCTAGCCCCTCTCTCCAGAATCTTGGAGAAGACTGGAAATAAGGCCGCCTCGGTCTTGCCGGAGCCCGTTGGGGCTATGAGCAGAGTATGCGCGCCCGATAAAATCACCGGTATAGCCCGCTCTTGGGCCGGCGTCAGGCTGACGTAGCCTAGCTCCTCAACCGCCTCCTTAAGCCGCGGGTGTAATAGATTTAGGGCCACGGCCCACCGCGGTTGTGTTTATATTATTATAACGCCGGCCAATATTTATATAAGTCCACGGCGTCTAGGGCGTGTACATCTCATTCGACATCGACGGCGTTTTGGTCGACGCCAGCAGGCGCCTGGCCTCTTGTACGAGGGACGGCGAGCTCGACCTAAGCTGTTTCCTAGACTGCGCTAAATTAGCCATGGACGCCCCACTGCCCTACATAGAGCTAGCCAACGCGCTCACCAAGAGGTTCAGAGTAGTGGTGGTCACCGGCCGGCCTGAGTACATGCGCAAATGCACCGAGGAGCAGCTCAGGCGATATGGGCTATCCTTCAACGGGCTTTTCATGAGGCCCGATGAGGATAGGCGTCCAGACCCCCTGTATAAGGCCGACGCGATTAGCCGGCTGATAAGCGATGGCGTATACATCTTAGCCCACTTCGAGGACAATAGAGATACCGCCAAGGCGCTTAGGGCCAGGGGCATAGACGTGGTCCTAGTATCATGAGGCCCGAGAAAATTATAGAGTACTTAGTAACTGCGTGGCTTATAATAACGCTAGATTGGCTATTGCCTAATCTTTTTAGGGGAAATGTATTGACATTAAAAAATTATATAGAATTTATTATTAATATATTTAGAGGAAATTTGGGCTGGTCTAATTGGCTCTGGGCCCCAGTTACGCAAATAGTACTAAGGGCATTGCCATTTGATATATCTGTGTTGACCCCGGCTATATTAATCTCTTGGGTCTCCGGCGCATATATAGGGGTAAAATCTGTGCGGGGAAGAATCCGCATCCTTTTGCCCATATTCTATGCGTTAAATTCAGCGCCTATGTTCTGGGTCGCCATGTTGCTCATACTGCTTTTCTCCACGTATCTAGGCCTAGTGCCCCCCACCGGTACTCCGTACTCCGTCCTCCCCTCCCTCACGACTAGGTACATAGTGGTGTATATCCGCCACTGGTTTCTCCCGTTTTTATCTGCCACAGTAGTGCTGGTGGGCTTCTGGGCCGTACAAGCCAGACAAAGCGCCGTGGGCGAGATGAACAACGGCTATATGAAATACGGAGAGGCGGTAGGGCTTAGGGCGGATATCTTAGACCGCTACTTATTTAGGAACACCATGATGGGGAGCTTGGCTGTATTAGCCATCTATCTAGGCTCTATTATCGGCGGCAACGCAGTGTTAGAGGCTATGTTTCAATACCCCGGCGTCGGCTACTTGGCTCAGCAAGCTCTGTTGAGGGGGGACTTAGCCCTAGCTAGAGGCGTGTTTCTGGCTATGTCGTTCATGGTCTTAGCCGCCAACTTAATCATAGATCTAGTGCTGGAGAGACCGCCGTGGACTACTCAAGAGCAATAATATCGGTCTCTCCCACCACGACGTCCTCCCTAGCCATATATTGAGATCCGAGAAGCCTCCGATATTGCGATAGCTCGGCCAACCACCTAGGAATAGCCGCCGAATAGCCCAGTGCCTCCGCGCGCTCCACAATATCGAGTATTTCTAGGAGCTTGGGGTGTATAGATCTAGAGGAGCCGGCCGGGACTACGTCGACTATTCTTATATGCGACAACGTCTTAGTCCTCTCCTCCAGCGCATCTAGCCTTCTCCGGGACCTATAGGTGCGCCTCACAGGAACGGCGAGCTTGGCGGCTAGGTCCCTACGCCTAATGAGCTTAACCACGGCCGTCGCGAGCCCGGCGAGCCCTAGGACGGCCGACGGCGCGTTTAACAGGAACGAGAGCAAGAAGGCCGCGGCGGCGGAGAGGGCCACGAATACCGCTAGGGGCACTAAATCGCGTATAAGATAGCCCCCAGCCGCGGTTAATACCAATACCAATAAGAGGGGGGCCCAGGTAATCATAGCTCTAAGATAATACAATTAGATATTGCTATAATTTGTATAATAGAATCATCTGAATATTTTTTTATTAAATTTAAACAATTGTCGAGTATTTTTATTTTTCTATCTATAAATTTATTTAGGCCCTCCTCGCGCTCTTTTAGCGCCGACAGCTTAGCCTTCTCCTCCTCGACGGCTTTTATTAGCTCCTTGGGCTTCCCATAGGCTATCATATCTTCAGCCTTATTCTGTAGTACTGCCTAACGGCCTCGGCCACGGCCTCGGCGTCTAATACGCCTTTGTCGGCTAATGCTTGCAGAAATTCGGCTCTAGCAAAGACCTCCTCAGCTCCGCCGAGCTTTTGCAACCAGAAGGACCTCTTGACGTCAACGACGACGGAGTCCTTGTTCCTATCGTACCACCCCACGTCTATTAGGCCGAACTCCTCCTCCTTTATCCTCAGCTTATTGGGCGCGGGGTAGGGGTATGCCCTAAGCCAAACTATCTCGGTGATAGAGGTCACCCTTCTGCCTATATCCAGCTTCTTGACTGTGGCCACTGCGCTGAAGGCCGATATGTGCTCCGCCGAGACCCCCATGGCTTCGCCGGTCATGCGCATCAGCGCCTCTATTAGGTCCTCCGCGTGGAACGTGGTGGCGCCTCCGTGGCCTGTGAGTATGCCTTGGATGAGCTCGTGTATTTCGCGGCCGCGGCTCTCACCTATTATTATTATATCAGGCCTCGCCCTTAGCAGATAGCGGACTAGGTCTATTAGGTATATCGCCGACTCGCTGCCGGGCAGATTCTTCTGGTAGTCGTATAGGGGCGATGTGAAGAGCATGATAGAGTTCTGGAAGCTCTTAGGCAACCTTATCTCCGGGGTCTCCTCGGCTATCGCTATGCGCTTGTGCGGCAACAACACCAAGAGCGCGTTTAACAACGTGGTTTTGCCCGAGCCCGTGCCCCCTATCACCATGATAGACTTGAGGTTCTCGAAGAGGTACCATAGGTAGGCTAGCCCCAGCGCCGATATGGTCTTATTCCTAATCAGCTTAGTCGGAGATATGGGCTCAGGCGGCTGGATACGGACCGAGACGTAGGGCGGATTACGCGAGTTTCTGCTGGACATAGCCGTCGCGAACCTCAAAATCGCCCCGCTGGGCAACCTCAAGTACGTGTCTTGGATGGGGTACTGCTCGTTGAGGGGTCTTCCGGTCTCGGCGTAGACCCTGCCTATTATCCTCAAGGTCGCCTCCCTATCGGTCGGTATCACGTTGGTCTTGACGTTGTAGCCGTAGTCGCGGTGGTCTACGAAAATGGGCTGATCTACTCCGTTTATGTTGACGTTCTCCAGCCTCATGTCGTAGAACAGGGGGGTTAGGTACGAGAAGTCGGCCGCCTCAAGTTGGACATAGAAGCGCACGGGCGCGCGTAGGGGGCGCGGCACGCCTATATCCGCCATGGCCATCTCGATCAATTTACCCAGCTCCTCCCTAGTCATATTAGGTCTAACTATTTGTCTAGCCGTTAAATATTCTATAACCTTATATACATATTCGCCCACTCTCTCCGAATATGGAAATTCATAATTAACAGAATAACAATAGCCATCCTCGTACTTATGTATAACTATGTGGGCGCCCTCAACGGCGTATTCCTCAACCGGCGATCCCGGGCATTGGTCTAGCCTAAAGCCGAGGGTGCGCGCGCTCATGGTATGCCCAACGACTGGGGGGATGCGCTAGTCGGCTTTAGTATTGAGGTCGTAGCCATGATGGCTATAAACATGGTGATATATAGAAGCGCGGTATATATAAGGCCTCCCCTAGTGGAGAAGCTTATCTTAGCGAATAGGAAGTAGTAGCCGAGCGCCAAAAGGCCGAAGGACAAGTAGAGGTAGCCCATGCCTATGCCGCCTCCGCCCAGCGAGGCCATAGGCATGCCGCCGGCCGCGGTGCCTCCGGCTATGCTCGAGGCGGCTTGGCCCATTATCATCATCGAGGCGTTGACGAAGGCGACCATGGCGGCTCCGAGGAGGGCGAGCAGCCTAATCACGCCTAACGATTTGCCTAGCTGTTCCCTATACTCGAAGAGCTTAGCCACGAAGTTCTGTAGCTGGTCCACGGTTGAGCGGGGGAGCGTGCCCAACCTATATATGTCGAAGAATATGCGGACCACGATGGACATGATAGGCTGCATATCCCTAGTCACCACGTCCTCCAGCTCCTGCACTCCGGACTTAACGGCGTTTAGTATAGCCGCGGCGCGGGGCGTGAAGTCGCCGAAGTTACCATACATAACGGCGTTCTCCATGGCGCGGATTATAAGGGGGACCTCTTCAGCTCATCTAGTATCACGTAGGCGAAGTCCATGAAGCCGCGTTCGAAGGACTTCACGTTGACCCGCTCCTTGGTGAAGAAGTAGCCGGCCCCCGCCACCGCCGCGGCCGCCAGAGGCGTGTATAGGCCGAAGTTCAGCACAAAGCCTAAGACTATCATGGCGACAGACGAAAGAACGGCGAAGATTAAAGGCCCTATCTTGAAGTCCATTTTTAGGAGCGGGATATTTATTATGGCGCCCATGACCACGCCCATGACGGCGGGCAGGAGGCCGCCCATCAATACGAATATGCCCGCGTTGCCTCTGCCTATCACTATGGCCGTCACCGAGAGCATCGCGAGGCCTACGACCAGCGAGGAGATCGTGGACACGAGGGAGTCCATCCTCCTCTGCATATTGGAGGAGAACTCCACCATATCCATATCCATATAGAGCGAGAGCTTCGCTATGATGTCCTCGCCGACGCGGAGGGCGGTATAGAGGGAGTTGAAGCGGTAGATCAGCTTCTGAGGGGCGAGCTTCTCCACCGCGCGCTTCAACGCGTCTAGGGGCTCTATGCCCAACATCCGGGTGTTGTTCCATGCGGTGACGGCCAAGGTCCTAATGCCGGGCAACTCCCTATAGCGCATCATGCGCTGTATAGCTAAGTCCAACGGCGCCTTCGTGGCGAAGGTCATCTGGATTAAGACGGTGAGGAAGGGTATCTCCATATTTAAGAGCTCCCTAATAGAGCTGGCCCTAACCCCTATGATCACCTTAGGCAAGAATATTAAGAAGACGGCTAGGCCTAAGAAGAGGGGGCCTAGCGGAAAGGCGCGGGCCAGCGTTAGGAATGCGCCGGCCGCGGCCATGCCCAAGCCTCCTAAGAAGGTCAAGCGCACGGTTTGGCGAAATCTGAGCGGGTCTAGGTCGGTCCGCTCTATGCCCTTAATCATGAAGTCGTAAAGGCCCACAAAGAGGGGGGACGCGAATAATATATTTTTTACGTTATTTATATGGGTATTCGAGGACTCATGGACGACAAGGCGGAGATATCTAAATTGGCCAAAGACCCCAGGGCCGTCCAGGCGTTGAGAGAGTTGGGCGGATTTCTATGGTTTTATACAGAGTTATATCCTTATAGAACAATTTATACATTAACTATATGTAAAAATATATTATGTATATATATAGCGGGCGAGGATATGATGGATATGAAAATACCTGTGGATGAATATCTATTATTTGAGGACGACCCCGTAAAGCTGTACCACCTAAAGACCTCGCTGGAGGCCCTATATAAAATCTATAGTAATCGAGCGGGAGAGCCTAGCTAATAGGGTCCTCGCTATAGAGAGCTTCCTCCGCTTAATCTCGTCGTCGCGTTTTATCGGCAGCTCGGGGTAGAAGCCGCTGACTACAATCCTCTCGGCCCCTTGAGAGGCGGCGAGGTAAGCCGCCCTATCGCCGTCGGTGAAGCCCCCGACGTTGTACGTGCCCGGGGGAGGCCACGTCTGGACCGTGTATATGCGGGGGCTCGGCTTGTAGAGGGGCAGGCGGCCTATGTTATCGCCGTGGGCGTGTATCACGGCGATCTCCCCAAGCGATACGTGCTCGGGCTCGAAGTCTAGGTCGGACACCACCACGTGGGGCCTTACGCCTAGCTCTACGAGGCGCCTGGCAGTATAGCCCTCAACGGCTACCACCACGCTGCCCTCGGCCAGCCGCCTAAACGGCGGCATATATATCACCGGCCTAGACCAGTCGAATCGGCGTAGCGCAGAGGCGTGCATACCGCCGAGCGAGGAGGCCACCCGCGCCGCCTCGGCGTCTCTATGAAAGGAGAGCTGGGGCAGAGAGGACTTGGCCAAGGTCATTGCGTAGAGCCACTCCAAGGGGTCCGCCAACACGGAGGGGAGATATAACGCAAAATTTTTAGCAAAAATGCCTAAGAAGAGGAGTGGAGTCCATAGAGCTCCTCATAATAGGCATTATCCTCATATTCTTCATAGGCCTCACCTTCTATCTAGTGAGCGGGTTTAATTCGGGGGCTCAAGCGAGCCAAGCCCAATTGAACGTGTTGGCCCAGCAGATACTGCAGAGGATAACTCAGTATTCGGCCTACAACGTCTCCCGCGACCTAGGCCTAGCAGACCCCAATGCGCCCGG
>JZWT01000005.1 GCA_000960885.1 Thermoproteus sp. AZ2
CCTCCGACTTCCTCAGCTCAACGGGTACCCCCAGCCTCTTGAACTTCCCCACCACGAAATTAACCGTGGAGACCACCTGGTCTCTATTGGGCAACGGCAGTATTAACACTGCTGGCGGAGCCGAGATCATGTTACCGCCTTAGCCCTATTCTTTAATTTTACGGCTATTACTACGGCGTAGGCCGCCGCTATGGGCAATAAGTAGCCCGCCAAAATTATGTTGGGTATGCCCAGAAAGCTCTGGACCACAGTCAGCGCGACAGGGTTTGAATAATTGGCGGAGACGTAGGAGTTCCCCATATAGTATGCTTGAACTTCGTAGGGCCCCGGCCCCTCAATTGAAATATTTAATATATTTAATCTATTTGATACATATTTGATTATTGTATAATTTTTATTATTTTCTAAATTATGTATTATTAGGATTACCTCGCCCGAATAAACGCCTGCGGGGGTCTCTAGCTCTAGGGCTAGCCTTATCGGCTCATTGGGGAGGGCCAAGGCGTTGCCGGCATATAGCTTGACCGCCACGGGGTTCTTCACGGCGTCGACCACCAAATCGGCATTGCAAGGCAGATACTTATCGTCGCCGGGGAACACCGCCGAGATCGTGTGCGGCCCCGTCGAGTTTAAGCTGAAGACCACGCTCCCTATCCCGATAAGTTCTCTATCTATGTATATATATGGATTAACAGAGGAATTTATAGAAATTCTATATTTTCTTAACACATATATATTTGATGAATTTATATATAAATCGATGGAACAGGGAGCCCGCTCGACGTAGACCAATATAGATGAAAAGGCGTTTGAGTAGTTGCGCGACGCGCTTTGGAACAGAGCGGTTATGTTGAAGTGCCCGCTCCTAGGAGGGCTCCAGACGATCGTGGTGCTGTTAGCGCCTCCGCTCCATATCTGCGTCCCATTTACGTATAGGCTTAAAACGCCGGGGATTGCTGGAGTAATATTAATAGATATATATAGGGGAATTCCGTAGATAGATCTACTAGGTGCTTTTAGTGTTAGCTTAGTTGAAGCGCTAACTATATAGAGGATTAGGGAGGAGTTGACCGGGTATAGGTCGCGTGTCCCCGAAAACGATATGAGGACAGGGTATATCCCGGCCGGCAACGGCGGCAGATAAATAGTCGTAAACCCCTTGACATAATATGTGAGCATCTGGCCGGCGACGCTCACAATCACTGTGCCGGACGCCGGGCGCCCGTTGACTAAGAGCCCTATTGTGAAATTCGGCCTCTCGCCGTAAACGGCGTAGACGGAACTGGGCGCGGCTATTGTCGGCACAGACCTCGTCACTATTATGGTCGCGTTCGCCGCGGCCCGCTCGAAGTTCTTATTACTCGGCGTGAAAAAGGCCGTCAAGACGTATACCCCGGCCCCTAAGGACATGGTGTCCAGCGTAGGGCCTATAGGGGTTCCGTTCACGTAGAACGTAACAGTGCCCTGCGGCCTGAGAGTGGGGGAGGAGAGCACATAAGAGAGCGACAACACGTTGCCGTAGCTCAAGACCTTGAGGGGCCCTAGGGGCGTCCCGTTCCCGTAAATAGCTATGGAGACGGGCGCGGGCAAGACATTAAACACAAAGCTCGCGGTTGCTGAGGTCAAGTTCTGGTTGGGGAGGGTCGAGACTGTTATGACGTAGGTCCCGGCGTTTAGCAGTGGCGCGTTGGCCCTATAGGGGAGTGTTATGGGGGCCGTCGATATAGGCGTGTTGTTTATTAAGATCTGGGCCTGTGTGGGGTATACTACGCCGGCCACGCTGGAGTTCACGGTCAAGGCGGGCTCTTGGCCGTAGACATATGACTGAGGAAACGAGATAGATATAGAGGGCGTCGCCCTATAGATCGTGAAGTTGGCCTCGGCCAAGGCTAACTGGCCGTAGACGACCGAGGCTGTGTAGTTCCCGGCAGGTAGTTGAAAACGCTGTAGCTCCAGCGAGTTAGATATGGGATATTGCGCCGAATATGTTGGCGAGGAGATGACTAAGTAGCCGGGAGAGGCCAGGGGCGGAGTGAGGGTTACGTTGAGGCTTTGGCCATAGGTTATATTGCCGACGAGAATCTTGGGGGAAACTACATACGTAAACCGTAAGTAGTACGTCTGGTTCGTTACAATTCCCTGGTAAACCCCAGAATAATTAGGCGCGAGGAAGGCCGATGCGCCCCCTATGCGCGTGCCGTTTAAATATATAGATATATTCTCGCAATTACTGCTAACGGTGATATTTACAATATTTGTAAAATTATTTGCAGAATAACTTATATTACATATATTCTCTACAGATAAATATTTTATTATCGTTGTATTTGTGATAGTTTTAATTATTAATTTAACTGGATTGCTCAGAGGCCATATGCCCATTATGGTCGCGTTGGGCGTCTGGGCCACGAAGTCCACCGTGGCGTTTATGGCTGTGACGTTGGCCGGGGGCTTCCCGTCGACCGATATGGTTAAGTTGGTGTAGGTCCCCGCGTTTAAATAGTGCGGCCATATCTCTACGTTATTCGTCGAATTTCCTAAAAGGGGGAGCTGGGCGTGGGTATTTATATTGAGTAATAATATCAACGCCATGATTAAGATAGCCACCTTCGACGTATGGGGCACGCTTCTGCCTATAGAGCCGGCTATAAAAGCTGTTGCCGACGTGTTGACCAAGGCGCTGGGCGGCAGAGTGCCGTGGAACACCGTCTACTCCTTCGTCCAAGAGGAGAGGAGGGCGCTGAAGCTCGCCAGGAGGGAGAGGCAAGAGCTAGTGCCGCCGACCTATAACTTGTTCAATATACGGAGGAGGCTGAGGGAGAGGGGCATTAAGGCGGATTTCGACGTGTACGAGGTGCAGGACAAAATAGATGAGGCTATAGCCGGCTTAGAGGCGGAGCCCCATAGGGACGCCCTAGAGGCCTTAAAGGCGATTAAAGACGACGGATATAGGCTCGGCATAATCTCCAACGTATTGCTCTGGAGGTCTAGGGCGACCCGCGCCCTATTGGCCAAGCTAGACGTCGCCGATTTCTTCGAGGCCCAGATATACGCAGACGACGTCGGCTTCGTGAAGCCGAGCGTTAGGGTCTTCGAGATGGCCGTGGCCACGCTCGTGGGCGACGTAATACCGGACGTCTACGTCCACGTCGGCGACGACTTCTACGAGGATTTCCTAGGCGCAATTATGTCCGACTACCAGGCGACGTTGGTGGATAGGCAGGGCGCATATATAAAGAAGGAGTACCACGAGGCTCTGCCCTGTAGGGCATACATCATTAGGGACCTAAAGCTCTTGCCCGTCATAACGCATCAGCTGGAGAGCTGCGCCAGCAAGTAGCGCGCGTACTCCATAAGCGCCGAGAGGCCGGGCGACTCCGAGGGGGACAGCTTTAAGGCCTCGACCTCGAGCGCTTGCCTAGATGCGCCGAAGAGGGGGTCGAAGGGTATTATGTGGGGCTCTTCGCCGAAGGCGTCGCGCACTATCTCGGCCCAGTCCTTGCCGTATATGCCGACTACGCCGAACTCCTTGACGTACATATTCAGAATAGGCTTGAGCCTCCTCCCGCCCAGAACGCCGCTTATTTGAGACGCCGTCGATATAGCTGAGATGTCCGGGACGACGACTGGCACGACGTAGTCGACCAGGCCTTGTATCGGCGAGCCTTGGCCCAACGGCGGTGCGTCTATTACGGCGGCTATGGGCTTGAGCCTGTTGTCTATATGCCTTAGCAAGGACTCCAAGGCCCTTTTGCTCAACGCGACGGCCTTGCCCATGAAGGCAAAGACGACGTTGAAGGAGCCCTTAGCGGTCTGCCAAGTCCTTAGGTAGAGGGCTTGGAGCGGATCTATGAGGCTCCCCTCGAGGTAGCTCGATAAAGACGCCATGCCCTCTGCGTTGTAGGAGCCGAGCATCAACATAGCCGCCGTGCCTAAGCCGGGGGTTAAGTCGAGGAGCACCACTGGGTACTTGGCCTTCTCCCTATATGCATACGCCATTATGACGGCGGCATTTACGGCGAGCGTCGTCTTCCCAGTGCCGCCCTTAAGGCCGGACGTAAAGGCCAAGACCTTCATTACACCTCCGGCGCCCTTATGGGCCTCTTCTTCAACTCCTCAGGCGTCGCCGGCTTCGCCTCGGGCTGAGGAGGGGGCGGCGGCGCCTCAGCCGCGGGCCGCCTCTTCTCCGGCCACAAGATGAGGGCTAGGCCGGCTACGTATATCGCTATGGGGATGGCGGCGAGGGGGGAAAAAGACATCATCAAGAGTGCCACGAAAGCCAGCGCCGTGAGCGCTACGCCTATATATTGTCTCACGAATATTAAAAAGAGGGGTATTTTAAGGTCGCTCAGTGACAAGAGTAGCGCGTTTAATGATATCGCAGACGGCGCCTATGTCGCCCTTGGCGGCTGCGTCCCAAAGCGGGGAGCCGCGCCTCAGTATATACTTCTTTCCTATTTTGTCCAGAAGCCCCTGCGCCATCAACACCTCGCATATAGCCGCAACTCTGAGCGTGACGGATCTGCCGGTCCTATACCTCTCCTCAGACCATCTGGATACATCGCCGACAGTAAAGCTAATCACGTTGCCCTTTGCGCCCTCCAAGACCCTAGCCAGATATCTGCCGAGTATCTCGCAGACCTCCACACCATCGTTTCAATATAAACTAAAAAACTTTTCTAAAAAGCCTATAGGCCAATTAATTAAGCCCCATAGCTTAGTTGCGCCTCTCAGCCGAGGGCTATAAACGCCGTCGGGCTCTCCGCGAAAATCCGCCCTGCCTTAGCAACGCGTCTAGGGATTGCATGGATGCGCCAGCATATGCGCTCAAGCCGTCAAACTCATCGCGTCGGCCCAGGACAGGTGGAGGACATACTTGGCCCCCGCGAGGGCGCTACGCGTTGGCTTAGCCCGATGGGGGCTGAGGAGGGGGGAGGCAAAGTGGGCTTGAGGCGCCGCCAACTACGCGGTGGAGTAAACCAACTTCCCCTCGTCGTCTAGGCGGCGCTTGATCCTCCCCGCCCTGCTCAACTCATCTATAGCTTTTATAATGCTGGATACGGAGTAGTTCTTAGATTTAGCCCAAGCAAAGAGCTCATCTTTACTAACTTTGGATTTTGATGATATATACTTATATATATCTTCGCTTATGTCTAAAGCGGCTGGGGCCTCCTTGCGCTGGGCTCCGCCGGGCTCGACGCCTAGGAAGTCCAGCAAAGTGCTACCCTTCCTCTCCCCCTCGCCCTCTTCCCGCCTCTTCTTCATGGGCGTATCTTAATTAGGGAAATAAGTCTATCCTCGACGGCCTTAGCGGCGCACGACTCGTCGACCGCCATCACGCCTGTGGGCATAACCCGCCTAGCGCAGTGGGCCAGCCACTCGGGTATGTCCGGCACATAGGCCGAGCCGCCTATGGCCGCGCCGCCGAAGGCCGCGGCTATGGCTTTAGAGATCGGGTTGCCCGCGTATTGGAGAGACCTCCCCCTCCTCTTAAAGGCGCCCACGTCTACGCCGAAGGAGACCAAGCTCTTAAAAGCGACGTCGTTGACCCACGTCGAGGGCGAAATCTCCCTCATCCGCCTATTAAGCTCGTCGCGGAGCTCGTCTAGGCCCGCCTCGCCTTTCTCCCTCACTATGTCGTATAAAAGCTTGTATTGTATTAGGGCCGAATAAAAAACCACGTGAAACACGGCATTGCCCAAGAGGTTGTAGAGCGAGAGCAGCTCGTAGGCCGCTTGAGTGGGCGTAATACGGCCGTCTACTACCTCTATTAGCCCCAGGCGCTTGAAGAAGCGCGTTATGTCGCCGCGCCCTATGTCTAGGCCCCTCTCCCTCGCCTCCTCAAGCGGCAGGGGGCTCCTCTGCGCCGCCTCAACCAGATATTTTACCAAGCGCTCCAGCCTTATTGGAGGAAACGGTATGCTCCTCTGTATGTGGGACACTTCATAGCTGGCGGCGGATAATAAGATTAGGTCCGCCACGGCTAATAATCCCTGCATCATATCTCGTGAGTATACGCCTTACACCTAAGTAATGTTTATATTACTCTAGTATTTACTAGTGCATGGAGATAAGAAAGCTGATTAGGATAGGCGAGAGGTCTTATGGCATAACTCTACCGCGGGAATGGGTTGAGCAGAACCAGTTAAAGGTGGGCTCCCCCATAAAGATACTTATTGAGTCCAACAAGGTCTTAATACTTCCTGCGGCCGCCGAAAAGGCCCCGACGGCCGCTAAAATAAAGGAGGAGGACGTGGAGAAGGCCTTGAGGGACGTAATAGCGTATTATATAGAGGGCGCCGACGAGATCCAAATAGAGTCGAGCCAGATATCGACGCTCGTGACCAGGATAGAGGGCAAGCTGCCGGGCGTAGTGGCGCTCGAGACCGGCGGAAGGCTCAGCCTGAGGATAGTCACGAAGGAGGACGTCAATATAGACGAGATCGTGAGGAGCATGTACACGACGGTGATGGCCATGTTCCACCTATTCTTCGAGTTTTTGAGGGGCCCCAACGGCGAGAGCGCGCAGGAGCTGTTGCGCATGGACGACCAGCTAGACCGCCTATACTTCCTCTCGCTGAGAACTATAAAGAAGAATATATATCAAGACCCCCAGGGCTATGTAGATTACGCCATAGTGGTCAAGAACCTAGAGCACGTGGGCGATGCCCTCGATAGGGCCACCAGCTACTTGTTGAGGAACAAGATACCGTGCCTAAGCGGCGTCCTCGAGGTATTCCAATCGCTTCAGAAATACGCCGAAAGCGCCGCCAAGGCCTTCCTAGAGAATAGGGCGGAGGCCGCCCTCTCGGCCATATTAAATAGGGAGCCCCTCCTAAGAGAAGTCGCCGAGAAGCTGTCGCCGTGCGAGGGGGCCGCGCCCGTGATGCACGAGGCCATGTTAGTCACGGCGCTGGTGGCCGACATGGCCGAGGCCGCATATTCTAAATATGTGAGGAAGATCTCTACGTGGACAGGGTCGTAGTCTCGGTCCCCTTCGCCGGGATATTAGGCGTAGTCTATCTACTCCTCGCAATACTCCTAATACCCTCTTATCTAGCCGGGCTATCCGCCGTATTGAGGGAGATAGGCCTACAGCCGGCGGAGGCCGTGGGCGTAGCCGCCGCCTCGGTCTTCCTAAGCTTTTTGTTAAGCCCCCTACACCTAGTGGTCTACACGCTGAGGAGGCGCGTCTACTACCCCGGCTTCCAGATAATATACGTATATGGGTTCCCCATACCCATCCCGCAGATAGCATACCACGAGGAGAGGGCGAGGCTCGCCGTTAATCTAGGCGGCGCCGTCGTGCCCGTCGCCTTCGCCACGTTCATCTTGACGAGGCTCCCCCTGCCGTACGCCCTAGGCGCCGCCGCCTCGGCCCTAGCGGCCTCCGGCGTAGTCTACGCCATAAGCAGAGTGGTGCCAGGGGTGGGCGTGGTGACCCCCGGCTTTATACCTCCCCTAATAGCGCTCTTCTTCTCCCTCTGGGCCGGCCGCCTAGTGCCAGCCGTGGCCTATATCACGGGGGTCTACGGCACTCTCCTAGGCGCCGACGTATATAACTTGCGCAAGATACTCGCCCAAATGCCGCCCTTGGCCTCGATAGGCGGAGCCGGCGTCTGGGACGGCATTTATTTGACAGGGATTATGGCCGCGGTCCTGGGCCTATTCTTTAGATAGAAAAAGGAGTGGGCCCGCCGGGATTTGAACCCGGGGCCTCCCGGTTATGAGCCGTACGCGGGACGGAGACGGCCGAGTTCGTCGGGGCCTCGCCCCTGGGCGCTCTACCTAGCTAAGCTACGGGCCCCCTCGCTCTTTTGAATTTCCCTAGTTTTTAAAATTAGCGCCTTTGGCCGGCGCGCCGCAGGCCCAGCTCCTCGACCAACTCCGCCGCGGTCCTCTCTATAGATTCCTTGGAGGAGAGGGCCGGCGACCAGCCCGCGTATTCGCCTATTTTCCTTATGCTGAGCAACATGGTCTTGACGTCGCCGGGCCAGCCCCTGCCGTCGGGAGTGGCCGGCTTAAAGACGAGCCTTGGGGAGAGGCCCATGGCCTTCGCGGCGGCCATCGCTATGTCTTTTACGTTGGCAGCATCCCTATTGCCCACGTTGAGCGCGAGGAAGGGCGCGGCGTCTTCCGCGAATTTCTCAAAGGCTCTCACCGTGGCCTCAACCGCCTCAGACACGTGTAAATACGACTTAGTCTGCGTCCCGTCGCCCAATACCTCGAGCTCGTCGGGGCTTTTGGCGAGCTTCATCAAGAAGTCGTATATTGCGCCGTGCCTCAGCCTAGGCCCTACTATGTTGGCGTATCTAAGCGCCAAGCACCTGACCCCGTATAGCCTCCCGTACGTCCCGCACATGATTTCGCCGGCCGCCTTGGCGGCGCCGTAGACCGATATCGGCGCTATCGGCGCATCCTCGGGCGTCGGCAATACGGCGGCTTCGCCGTATACGGTCGAGGAGGACGCGAATACGAAGAGCTTGACTCCCCGCCGCCTAGCCCACTCCAACACGTTAAAGGTCGCGGCCACATTCTCCTCGAAATGTACCCTGGGCTCTACAGAGCTGACCCTAACCTCGGGGTTCGCGGCTAAGTGGAAGACGACGTCTACAGGCCCTATGTCTTCGCCCCAGGCAGGGTCCTTTAAGTCTCTGACGTAGAGCTTAGCGCGCGGGTTCACCGCCTCTCTTCTGCCCGTGGAGAGGTTGTCCACCACGACGACGTCGTATCCGAGGCCCGCAAGCTTGTCGACGAGGTGGGACCCTATGAAGCCCGCCCCTCCCGTGACCAGCGCAAGCATGTGCATCAAGCTCTATATATTTATTAATATGGCTAGGCGGCGCGCCACTAGCCTTGAGAGCGCTCTGAAGTTGGGCGATATCGCGTACAAGGCCGCCGCGTAGATGGCGGCCGTCGCAACAACCGCTAGCGCTATCTCGGCGAGCGATATGTACGCGCTGGGCACGAGCGGGAGCTCCGCCACCCTCGACACGACGTATAGTAGAATCGATGCGGCGGCCGTGGGCGCCAAATAGTCGCGCGCCAGCCACCTCAGCCTTATTAGGCCTCCCAGCCTCCCCCCGGCCCTAGTGAATCTGAAGAGGAAGGCGGCGATGTTGCCGAGCAACGAGGCGACTATTACGCCCTGCACGGCGTATAGCTCTACGCCGGCTTTCTCGAATAGATATATGAGGGGAGCTATAGAGGCTAGGTATATTACGGTGAAGAGGAGCTCCGCCAAATGTGCGTATAGGACCAGGCTGCCCAAATAGCTACGGGCCCTTATCTCCTCGGCCTCTATATCCCTCTTATCTACGCCCTGCATAACGTTACTTATAAATTGATTTAGAGTACCCAATATATTTGTAGCAGACCATAGGGCTATGGGCACTAGGAGGGCCGATATCAGCTGGGGGTCCCTAGGCCTTAGGAAATTTACGAAGAGGGGCTCGAAAAATATATAGGAGAGCGAAATGGTGGTGCTCACCGAGAGGACCACGAGCAGGTCCTCGTAGACGCGCGACTTCCCCCTCTCCAACAGCTCGCCGTAGGTTATGTTCATCAACACGCTGGAGAAGCCGTAGGGCTTGCTCAAGATGAAGAGCGTGAACCATACGCCGAGTTGGCCGAGGGCTCCGAAGAGGCCTATAATGCTGGCGTCTAGCGACCTAAAGGAATTTATGGCATATCCCAAAAGCGGGACCCAAGCCGCGTTCACAACGTCGCGGAGATACCTCTTAAACGCCCCGGGGGCGGCGTAGCGCATGGCGTAGACGAGCGAGTAGGCCGCGGGCGCGGCCGTTATGGCCACGGAGCTCCAGAGCACGGCCTCTATAGACCACTTAAGGAGCCAAAGCGCGGGCACCGCTATGAGCTTCGCGGCGGCTTGGGCTAAGTTCGAGAAGACGAAGCGCCCCCTATCCTTTACGATCAACACCGACCCGGCCACTGAGTATGTATACGTAACCAGCTCGGAGGCCAGCGCGGCGGCTAGGACTAGGGGCGCGCGGGGGCCCATCTCGCCCCAGGTTATGGCTAGGTAGCCCGCCGTCATCGCCGCGGAGGCCGAGAAGAACAACGCCGAGACCTCCGCCGAGGCCCTCATGCTGAGGCCTGAGTCCCTAGCGGCTATTCTGGGGAAGACGAAGGAGAGGACGGCGTTGGGGAGGAGGGAGAAGGCCGTGGCGGCGTTGAGGAGCGTTAAGAGGCCTAGGTCGTCTATGGATAGCTTGCGCGTAATCGCTATGTTATATATTAGGCTGGCTACTAGGGAGATGAGGGTTGTGGCTAGGCCTAAAAGCCGCACGTGGCGCACGGCGTAGAGCCGGCGTATAAAAAACGTTTATGCCCTCAACGCCTTTACGACCTCTTCCCTAAGGCCAAGCCTCCCGTCGCAGAAGATCTTGGGCTCCATCTCCCTAATGGGGCCTATCAGGGGCTTAAACTCCATCTTGGCCGACACGGACTTCTCTAGGTCTACGCCCGGCGCTATCTCCTCTACTTGTAGCCCTTTGGGCGTCAGCCTAAAGACGGCGCGCTCCGTGATGTAGAGCACCTCCTTCTCCTCCTCCACCGCGTATCTCCCGCTGAAGACGATCTTGTAGACAGATTTAACGAA
Organism: Thermoproteus sp. AZ2; assembly: GCA_000960885.1. Classification (GTDB taxonomy): domain Archaea; phylum Thermoproteota; class Thermoprotei; order Thermoproteales; family Thermoproteaceae; genus Thermoproteus. The sequence continues at coordinate 10,622 of JZWT01000005.1, forward strand.
TTTTATTATAGGACCGTCGGCGGTGATCTTAAGCTTACATCCGTCTATGGATAGCCGCCTCTGCCCCGCCGTGAACTCGCCCGCGAAGAACACCCTCGGGGACCCTATAGCTATTACGGGGAAGCCGCCGGGCCCCGTCATTTTGCCGGGGATAAACGCCGGGTTCACGTTGCCCTGCTCATCGACTTCTAAGAACCCCAGCGACGCCGCGTCTATGGCCCCGCCCTCGTAGAGCAGGAATTGATCCGGCATGGGCAAGACTGCGTAGTGGCCCAGCGACGCCCCGAAGTCTGCGCCCGTCAACGCGTATCCGCCCCAAGGCCCGGCCTCGACCGTTATATGTATGAAGTCGTCTAGCTCCTCCTCCCTAATCACGTCGGCGACTAGGGCGGGTATCCCTATGCCTAAATTAACCACGATGGGTCTGCCCAGCTTCTTCACTAGCTCGACCAGCTCAAGCGTTACTCTCCTCGCCACTACTTTCTCCACGGTGAGCGGCCGAGGCTCATAAGCGACCCTATACGGCTCATCCCCGCTGACTATGGGGTTGAAGTCGAACGTGTACGTCTGCCAATGGAACCTCTCGGCCTCGTTGCCGCGCCTGGTCACAACCACGTAGTCTATCAACGGCCCGGGCACCACTACGGACTTAGGTCGTATCTCGCCCAAGGTCACGACCCTCAGAACTTGTGCTATAACGACGCCGCTTGGGTGCGCCTTAGCCGCTTGGGCCATGGCCAGGACTGAGCCGAAGAAGGCCTCCTGCTCCATGCCGAGGTTCCCCAGCTCATCGGCGGTCGTCCCCCTTATTAGCGCCACGTTGGGCTTGGGGGCCTTGAATAGTAAATACTCCTTGCCGTCTATCTCGACGAGCTCCACCTCAGCCGTCCTCCTCTCCTTAGCCAGTTCGTTGATATTCCCTCCGTCTTGTCGGGGGTCGATGAAGGTCCCGAGACCAACCCTAGTCAATACGCCGGGAGATCCGGCGGCCACCTCGCGTAGCCAGCGCGTCATAATACCTATGGGCCAAGTATACGCCTCCACTAAGTTCTTGGATACGGCTTGTTGTAGAGACGGCGCCCAGCCGTAGAAAGGCAGGAGGAATCCTCTGGCCAGCCGTTGATCGGGGTTCTCTAGTATATATCTCCCGATCTTATCTAGGCCGAAGCCGGGGACCGCTGGCAACGCGTCTGAAACTATGAATAAGTCTCTGGGGCGCCCCGTTTCTACGTAGGACCTCAATAAGGCGTCTATTAATAAAAAGGGCGATGTAGAGGCGTTGAAGCCCGATATGGCCACCGCTGAGCCGTCTGGAATCCTCCTAATAGCCTCTGCAACCGATACGAATTTGTTCACATGAAACTATATGCATTATATTAAATTATTTTTTATGCCATATAGAGAATATTCGTTTCGTCTATATATAAGCTTTATTGCAAAGATTTGTGTAATCTAGCCGCCAGCCCGCGCGCGGCTGGAGGCAACGGCACCACGTACGGCTTAGACCCGCGCCAGAACTCCTCCTCTTCCCCGGGCGGCAGGTCGTATTCCACGGGGTCCCTTACGCCGTTTATCTTAAAAGCCACGCGGCGCATATAGCACGGGCCGCAACGGCCGCAGTGCTTAGGCCCTTTGTCGTAGCAAGACCAAGTTAAGTGCAACGGGGCGCCTATCTCTAGGCCGAGCCTCACTATCTCGTGCTTGACTAGGTGGCCCACCGGCATGAGGAGGCGGACCCTCCTCTGGGGGCCTGTAGCGTAGGGCATGACCGCGTTGAGAAGCCTGATGAACTCCATCTCGTTGTCGGGGTATGCGCCGGCCTCCTCTAGGTTTATCCCAGTGGCCACGTAGTCGTAGCCCCAAGCCTCCGCCAAGGCGACCGCCAAGGCTATGAAGACTAGGTTGCGCGCGGGGACCCACTCGTGCGCGAACTCGGCCCCCTCCCTCCCTCTATCTACTCTGTTTATCTCGCCGTCCCCTAAGAGCGGAGAGCGCCTAACTACTCTGAAGAAGTCCATATCTATTTCTATTAGGGGGACGCCTAGGAACTTCGCGATCTCCCTCACGGCCCTCCTCTCGGGGTCTTCGGCCACGTGGCGGTAGTTGAAGTGCAGAAGCGTCACGTCGTAGCCCTGCCTCACCAAGAGCGTGGCGGCCACGGTTGAGTCTAGGCCTCCGCTGGCCACGACCAACGCCCTCCCCCTCTTCTTCCCATCCCCAGCCTCGGCGTCCGCCCTCCAGAGGCTGGCCGTTCTCCACGTGCCGTCCACCCCCGCCTCGACGGCCGTATACGGCTCTACGCGCTTCACGGGGTTTAGGGCCCAGGGGGGCGAGGAGCCGTCTTGCATATAGTCGTCGAAGCTGGCGAAGAACAAGGCGTTGAGCTCTCTATCCCACATAGCATATAGGGGCTTGAAGTTGGCGGCCAGCCAAACTCTCCCGGGCCTACGCCTATCCAACACCGCCAACGCGTAGCTGCCCACCACCTCGTCTCTCAATATCGAGCGCAAACCCTCCAATGTGCCGTCCCACTTGGCCTCTAGAAGCGGTGGGAGGATAGCCGTATCTATCTTGGACTTGCGCCTTAAGCCGTATTTCTTCTCCAGCTCTACGTCGTTGGCTATAGTGCCGTTGTGGCTCACAGCTATATATTCGCCCAACATCGGCTGTATGTCGTCCTCGCGCTTATCCATTATGTGCTCGGTTGTGGGCTCAGCCCTGTTGTTAAATATGGCGGCCACGGCGCCGGGCTCGATAAGCCTCGGCGCCTTGGACAAGGCCCTCTCAGCGGACTCCCTAGACTTATAGGTGAGGAATTCCCCAGTCCTCTTAAGGACCACTACGCCGAAGCTGTCGCGCCCCCTCTCAGAGCCTCTAATCGCTATTGACCTGAGCTTCTCCTCTATCGCCCTAGCCCTCCCCTCGTCGAGCTCGCCGAAGATTAAGACGCCGCCGATAGAGCACACCAAGGGGCCCAGGACACTACTATAAATATTTACGGCGCCCTAGGGCTATGCCGGCGGTGGAGCTCGTACAAGGCGACATCACAGAGCTGGAAGCCGACGCGATAGTCAACGCGGCCAACTCCTGGCTGAAGCACGGGGGCGGCGTCGCTGGGGCGATAGTCAGAAAGGGCGGCCGCGTCATCCAAGAGGAGTCCGACGAATGGGTTAGAAGACACGGCCCCGTGCCCGTCGGCGGAGTGGCTGTGACGGGCGCGGGGAGGCTTAAGGCTAAATACGTAATCCACGCCGTGGGGCCCAGATGCGGTGTCGAGCCCATAGAGAAGCTGAGGGAGGCCGTCGCCAACGCGCTCAGGAAGGCCGATGAGCTGGGCCTAAAAAGCATCGCCTTCCCCGCGATCTCGACAGGAATCTTCGGATGCCCCTACGATGCAGCCGCCGAACAGATGGCGTTGGCCATTAAGGACGCGATGCCGCACCTGAAAAATATAGAGAGGATAATAGTATGCCTATACGGCGAAGAGGCATATAGGGCGTTTAGGCAGGTGTTCGAGCGTTTAGGTCTCCTCCACGGCTCTTAGCAACTCGACCTCGACCTCGTCCCCCTCGTCGAACCCCTCCCTGTTTTCCGGCACTATCAACACGCCATTGCCTCTGACGAGAGTGGAAAGAATGCCGCTGCCCGTGACCGCCAGGGGCTCTACGTAGATCGCGCCGCCCTTGGAGTAGACCCGGACTCTGGCGTAAGTCCTCACGTTTATCGGCGTGGTTATCCTCCTGGTCAGCCTGCCGCGTATCTTAGGCGTCGGCTCAGGCTTAGCGCCCACCATCTTCAACACGGCCGGCTTTGCGAATACCTCAAAGCCCACCACCGCAGCCACCGGGAAGCCGCTGAGCATAACAACGGGCTTCCCGCCGACTACGGCCGCGCTGTTAGGCCTCCCCGGCCTCACGGCGATCCCGTGGACGGACCACTCGGCCATTTTAGCCACAGCCGAGAACGTGTGGTCGGGCCCTCCCACAGAGACGCCGCCCGTGGTTACGGCTATGTCGTGGTCCCTCAAGGCCTTTGAGACGGCCTCGGCTATGGCGGCCTCCTCGTCTGGTACAATGCCTAAGTAGTCGGGCCTAGCCCCCATCTCCCTCAACATCCCCTCGATGACGAAGCGGCTCGAGTTTATGATCTTGCCCGGCCCCGCCTCTTGGCCCAGCTCCACAAGCTCGTCGCCCGTCGATATAACTGCCGCCCTCACGTCGTATATCGACACCTTGGCCACGCCCAACGACGCCAATACGCCGAGGTCCCAAGGCCTAAGCCTAGCCCCAGCCCTCAGTATTAACTCGCCCCTAGCCACGTCTTCGCCCCTCCTAGAGACGTAGTAAAATCTGGGAACCGGGCGGTAGACCTCTATATAGCTCCCCCTCTCCGCGACCTCCTCATAGGGGATCACCGCGTCGGCCCCCTCAGGCAACGGCGCCCCTGTGGCTATTTCAATTGCCTCGCCGTCATTGAGCCTGCCCCCGTAGGGCCTCCCCGGCCCCGCGGACCCCACAAGCCTCAATATCACGGGGTTGTTCCTAGAGGCGCCGAGCGTGTCGGCCGACTTAACGGCGTAGCCGTCGAACGCCGCCCTGTCGAAGGGCGGGACGTCCAGCTCCGCGACGACGTCCTCGGCCAGATATCGCCCTAGGGCCTCGCTCAAGGGCACCTCGACCGCGGGCGGCCTATGCCTTATCCTCGAGAGAAATTCCGCGACCGCCGCGTCTACGTTCGTCAGCGATTTAAAGCCCCTGGACACCCGAATTCGCCGCCTCCTCTATAAAAATATGGCGCTTTTACTCCTCTAAGAACTTAACGGCGTCTTCGGGGAGGCGCCAGCCGTAAGCCCCGGCGTATTCGATGACCCTATCCGGGCGATTGGTCCTGGGTATCGGCACCACGCCCTTGTCCATGGCCCACCTAAGCGCTATTTGGGCAGGCGTCTTCCCCAGCCTCGCCGCCAGCTGTGCGAGGCGTCTGTTCTCGACGATGAGCCCCCTGGCTAGAGGGCTCGCCGCTATGTAGAGTACTCCCTCCTTCTGGGCGTAGGGTATTAGGCCGTATTCATCTATTCTGTGATAGGGGTTGTATATGTTCTCGACCGCGGCTATGTCGTACTTCTTAGCGCACTGCCTAGCGCTCTCTATCAGCTCTCTGCGCGCTATGCTGAGCCCCCAATGCCTGATCACGCCCCTCTCTATTAGCTCCTCGAAGGCCTTAACGACCTCGCAAAGCCGCGCGGTCTCTATAGGGCCGTGGGGCATGTAGATGTCTATGTATGTTCCTAGGCGCCGCGAGCTGGCCTCAGCCGCCTTGACGACTTTGTCGAAGCTCTGCTCGTCGGGCCAGAACTTAGTGACGACCACTGCGTTCTCGCGCTCGTGCTTGGCGAAGCTCTTGAGGGCCCTCCCTATTAGCTCCTCCACCTGGCCGCGCCCGTAGACCTCGGAGGTGTCGATGAGCCAGAGGCCGTAGGCTAAGGCATTGCCGAGGATCGCCATATCGGTCTCTGAGGAGCCTAGGGAGGACGTGCCCAGCCCCAGCGCCGAGACGCAACCGATGGACTTAACGCACCTCTTCTCGACGTCCATATATATCACGCGTCTCCTCTATATAAAATCCGCGGCGCTTAGAGCCTAATACTTTAGGGTAAATCGTTTTTTAGGCAGGTCGTAGATGAGGCGTGCCTGTGCGGGTTAAATACGTGACGTCGGTTCTTAGGGAGCATCACGAGAGGATATTGGAGGCGCTCGCCGTCCTTGACAAGGCTCTAAACGCCGAAAGGCCTGACCCAGACGACATAGCCGCCTTGGTCTCGTTCCTCTCTAAATTCGTCGATGGGTGCCACCACTCAGTTGAGGAGTACGTGCTCTTCTCCGAGGCCAATCGGCGCGGCTTCCCCTTCGAGGGACCTATATACGTGATGGTGTCCGAGCACGGCGTCGCTAGGTATTTAGTGAGGATCTTAGAGAATTTATACGAGGCGTGGAGGAGGGGCGACGAGTCCGCCTATAGGGACTTAGTCGACTACGCGCGCCTCTACGCCGACCATATATCTCAACACATAGCTAAGGAAAACGACGTGCTGTTCCCCATGCTGGAGGGCTCTGTGGCCGAGATCTCGCCGAATAAGTCCGTGGAGGAGATCGAACGCGAGGCCGAACACGAGAAGTGGCTGTCGATACTTGAGGAGCTGAAGAAGAAATATGCTTAGCCTCTACTCCGCGGCCTTCGTCCCCATGTTCATAAAGCATGTCTGGACCGCGATTTATTCCCCTAAGGGCAGATACCCCAGCGGGCTCGCGGCCAAGGCCATAGCCTTATACGAGGCGGCCTTCTACGCCTTAATGTTGTACCTCTACCCCCGCCCCCTCGCGCTTTTCGCCGCCACGGCGCTCTACGCCGTAGTGCACCTAGTCGGCGTGCCTCTATATTTCGGAGGGTTTTTGGCCAAGTATTCCTCGTACGGCAAGGCCTACTCGGCCTTTGAGGCCTCGGAGCTCGTCCTCCTAACGGCTCTCCTAATCTCCCTACTCCTTTAGGAAAAACACCTTCACGCGCCTGCCGCCGGCCATGACGTATTTGTGGGACACGGCCCCGCTGGCCTCGAGCGCGGCCAACGCCTTATAAATCCCCCTCAGCGAATAGCGCCGGCCGAGCGCCTCCCATATCTGCGCCGCGGCCATGGCCCTCCCCCCTCGTAGGGCCTCTAAGACCTCTTGCCGAAGCCCGCCGACGCTTGGGTATATCCTCGGCTTTATCTTCCTAAGCCCCGTGCCCGTGATCACAGCCACGGCGTTGGGTATGCCCCTGGCCGCCGCATACGCCATGGCCGAGAGGGGCTTGGCGTAGATGCCGCCGCCGGCCAGCTCGGCGACTGCCCTAACGGCCTCCTCGGCCTCGACCTCTTCGACGGCCGCCCTTCCGCTCAGCCACTCGACTACGTCCCCCGCCGCGGGCGCCCCCCTGTGCTTCGCGAGGATTATTTTAGGGGCCGGCATCAGCCCCCACTCCTCTAGCTCCCTAAAGCCCTCGTATACGGCCAACGCCAATAGGCCCTTGCCCACCGGCACAACTACGGCGTCGGCGCGGGGAACCCTCTCGTAGATCTCGTAGGCTATGGTCTTGACGCCGGCCAAGAAGTAGGGATCGCCGTATTGTAGCGTGGCCCCCCTCGGCGGGCCGAACTCCACAGAGACTAGGCGGAGCCTGAGGAGCTCTAAAAGCTCGGCGTAGTCCACGTATTCGGGGTCGACGTAGACCTTGGTCCTCACCCTCTTGGCCGAGAGGTAGGCGCCAAGGGATAGGGCGAAGTCCGGCTCAAACGCCACCGCCGCCTCGCCCTCGGAATACGCCGAGGCTACCACGGCCGAGCCGCGGTCCGCGTAGCTGCCGGTGGGGTTCCTTCCTTCGTCTTTTACCAAGACGTCTCCAACGCGCTTAAGCGGCGTTAGCCCCTCGCCGAGCGTAACGCCCTGGGGAACCCCTATCGCCGGCTCGTAGCGCCAGATATTCGGCCTGGTCTTAATCACCTTGAACCGGCCGGGCTCCACTATGAGCGGGAAGCCGCACCTAGGGCACCTAGGCCCCTCGCGCCCCCTATAGCCGCATCGAAGGCAGATAAAGCCTACTCCTTGCGCCATGTTGAGCTAATTGGCCAAATCAATAGATATATATAATTTCTCAAGAAGACCTATGCCTTACCATAAGGCCGAGGCGACGCTCGAGGCCGGCGGCTCTAAATATAAGATATATAGGATAAGGGCCTTGGAACAGGAGGGCTACGACGTGGAGAGGCTGCCCTACAGCATTAGGGTCTTGTTGGAGAACGTCCTGCGCAATTACGACGGCGTGAATATCACGCAGGAGCACCTAGAGGCACTGGCGAGGTGGAACCCCAAGGCGCCCGAGGGCGAAGTGGCGCTCAAGGTCTCCAGGGTCGTGATGCAGGACTACACCGGCGTCCCCGCCGTGGTGGACCTAGCCACTATGCGCGATATAGCGGCTAAGAGGGGGAGGGACCCCAAGCTCATCAACCCCAGAGTCCCCGTCGACTTAATAATAGACCACTCGGTGCAAGTCGACTACTGGGCCTCGCCGCAGGCCCTATCCATGAACTTGCGCCTAGAGATAGAGAGGAATAAGGAGCGCTACGTCTTCTTGAAGTGGGCCCAACAAGCCTTTAAGAACCTCAGGGTCTTCCCGCCGGGCACCGGCATAATACACCAGGTGAACCTCGAGCATCTGGCGCGCGTCGTGATGACCGAGGGCGACTTGGCCTTCTTCGAGACCTTGGTGGGCATGGACAGCCACACCACTATGATAAACGGCCTAGGCGTCGTGGGCTGGGGCGTTGGCGGAGTTGAGGCCGAGGCCGCCATGCTCGGCGAGCCCATCACTATTAGGGTGCCGAGGGTCGTTGGGGTGAGGCTGTACGGGGAGCCGAGGCCGGGCGTCACGGCCACCGACATAGTGCTGGCCATTACGGAGGCCCTGCGCAAGGTCAACGTAGTGGACTCCTTCGTCGAGTTCTTCGGCGAGGGCGTGAGGAAGTTGGCCGTGCCCGACAGAGCCACAATAGCTAATATGGCCCCCGAATACGGCTCAACGACGGGCTTATTCCCGGTGGACGGCAACACCCTAGACTACTTATCCGCCACCGGGAGGCCGGAGAGCCTAGTGGCGTTGGTCAAGGCCTACTACGAGGCCCAGGGGGTCTTCGGCGGAGTTGAGGAGGCCGAGTACAGCCAGGTGGTGGACTTCGATTTATCGGCCGTCGAGCCCTCGGTGGCCGGGCCCACACTGCCTTGGCAGAGGAGGGGCCTTACGGAGGCCCCCAAGAGCTTCGTCGAGTTCTTAGCCCAGCGGAAGAAGAGGGATAAGAGGAGGGCGGTCGAGATAGAGATTGGGGGGAGGCGCGTCGAGTTCGGCGACGGCGACGTGGCCATAGCGGCGATAACTAGTTGTACCAATACCTCTAACCCGTACCTCCTCGCGGCCGCCGGCCTATTGGCGAAGAAGGCGGTCGAGGCCGGCCTCTCCGTGCCGCCCTACGTCAAGACGAGCTTCGCGCCGGGCTCCCGCGCCGTTGAGGAGGTGTTGAGGAGGGCTGGGCTTATGGAGTATTTAGAGAAGTTGGGCTTCCACGTCGTCGCCTACGGTTGCACCACGTGCATAGGCAACTCAGGCCCTCTGCCGGAGCCCGTGGCCAAGGCCATCAGGGAGCACGACATCATGGCGGCGGCCGTCCTCTCGGGCAACCGCAACTTCGAGGGGCGCGTCCACCCAGATATACGCGCGGCCTATTTAGCCTCCCCGCCCCTCGTCGTCGCCTACGCCCTAGCCGGCACAGTCCTAAAAGACCTCTCGAAGGAGCCCGTGGGCGTGGGGAGCAATGGGAAGCCGGTCTACTTAAGAGATATATGGCCTTCCCCCGAGGAGGTCCAGGAGGTCGTAGCGCGCGCAACAGAGCCCAGGATCTACGCCGAGAAGTACTCCAAGGTGGGGGAGCTGGTGCCGGAGTGGAGGGAGCTACAGGCGCCGAGCGGAGACCTCTACCAGTGGAGGCCCGACGATACGTACATACAGCCGTCGCCGTTGTTCGAGGGCAAGCCCGTATCCGGCGATATAGTCAACGCGAGGCCTCTATTGATACTGGGCGACAGCATAACCACGGACCACATATCGCCGGCCGGATCCATACCCGCCGACAGCCCCGCGGGCCAATTCCTCCAGTCGCTGGGCGTGAAGCCCAAGGACTTCAACACCTTTGGAGCTAGGCGCGGTAATTGGATGGTTATGGTCAGGGGCACCTTCTGGAGCAAGGGCTATACGAATAAGATGGGCGGCGGCTTAGAGGGGGGCTATACCATGAAGTGGCCCGAGGGCGCTAAGATGACGGTGTTCGAGGCCTCCGAGAGGTACAAGCGAGAGGGTGTGCCGCTCGTAGTCTTGGCGGGCAAGACCTACGGCGCTGGCTCCTCCCGCGATTGGGCCGCTAAGGGGCCTAAGTTGTTGGGTATCAAGGCCGTGATAGCGGAGAGCTTCGAGCGCATACACCGCTCTAATTTGACCATGGTGGGCATAATACCTATTCAGCTGGCCGAGGGCTATACGGTGGATAAGCTCGGCCTAGACGGCTCGGAGACCTTCGACATAGTTGGGCTATCCGACGGAATAGCGCCTAATAAGCCCGTAAAGATAGTTATACACAGGGGGGATGGGCGCGTCGAAGAGATACCGGCTAAGTTGGCCGTCTACACCTGGGCCGAGGCGGAGTACATAAAACACGGCGGCATTCTGCCCTACGTCCTCGAAAAGTTATTAAAATAAACGCACTAACTTTTTATTATGGCTCTGTGCGTTTTAGCAACTAGCTCAGCGGCCATTGCCCGATGGCGATAGAGAAGTACTTCCCATACGACTCCTTTAGGCCTTATCAGAGGGAGCTGGCCGAGGCTATATACGAGGGCCTTAGAGCGGGGAGGGCGGTCCTCGCCAACGCGCCCACAGGGCTCGGCAAAACCGCCGCCGCGTTGGCCGCGGCCCTCGCCTATTCGGAGGAGGCGGGCGCGCCCATAGCGTATTTGGTGAGGACTAAGAACGAGATGCTCCAGCCCCTGGCCGAGCTGGGCAGGTTGAGGGCGAGGGGCTTAGAGTTGAAATATGCCTTCCTCAGAAATAAGCAGGATATGTGTTGCTATAGAGAGCTCAGGGGGTTGCCCTACGCCGAATTCCTGGCCGAGTGCCGCTACCTCAGAGCGCTGGGCAAGTGTAAATATTATCCGCCCAAGCCCGTGAAAATAGAGGGGTCTATAACGCCTAAGTCCTTCATAAAGGCCTCTTGCGAGGCCGGGGCCTGCGCCTATGAGGTCGCCAAGGCCGAAGCCCTCTGGGCGCAAGTGGTCGTCGCCACGTATTTCTACGCCTTCAACGTAAGGGGGGAGCCGCGGCTGGACCCGAGCCGGTACGTCTTAATAGTAGACGAGGCCCACAGCTTGCCCGACAGCGTCAACGCGATAAATTCCCTCGTCGTCTCTGAGGCCGAGATAAGGAGGGCTAGGGCAGACGCCGAGAGGTACGGCCTAGCCGAGGCCGCGGCGAGCCTATACAAGGCCTACGCCGCGCTCCAGCGTATGAGACTTGGGCCTTTATCTATCGGCGATGTCCTGGCCCTCTTCGACGAGCCCTCCGAAATCGAGAGGGCGGCAGCGGAGGCGATAAAACGGCGTATAGATGAGGGAGTCCACCCATACACCCCGCTCGTTGCCGTGGCCGAGCTCATAGAGGCGCTTAGGGGGCCCGCCCGTTATTGGGTCTATTTAGCTGAGGGCGGGGAGGGCGGGCGGGAGCTGAGGGCCGTGCCCGCCGACGTCATGCCAATCATTTCGCGGACCTTGGCCGCGGCTAAGGGCGCCGTGTTGCTCAGCGGATCTCTGCCGATAGAGCTCTTCTCTAAGTCCCTCTCCCTGCCCGCCGCGCCTATGGTGTTCGATATACCGTTCGATAAATTCGTAGAGCCCGGCAACTACATCTCAGTCGTGGATAGGTCGGTGACGACTAGGTACACCGCTAGGGGCGAGGAGACCTATAAGGCCATTGCGAAAAGGCTGGCGGCGGCGGTCGCCGCATCTCCGCGCGGAGTCTTGGCGGTCTTCCCCAGCTACGACCTCTTAAAAGCTGTGAGGAAATACCTCGCGCTCAATATACCGTATTTAGTGGAGGCCCGCGACACGGACTTAGAGGGGGTAGAGTTGGGCGAGAAGTTCCTCGTCTTCGCAGTCGCCGGCGGGAAATTGGCGGAGGGCGTCGAGTATATCAGGGGCGGCGAGAACTTGTTGTCGACGATAGTAGTGGTGGGGGTGCCCTATCCGGAGCCCGACCCCTACCTAGACAAGAGGGTGGAGGAGTTGAGGCCATCCCTAGGCCAATCAGCTTGGGATGCCGTATACTTATACAACGCCGTAGTTAAGGTGAGGCAAGCCGTCGGCAGATTGTTCAGGCGGCCTGGGGATAGGGGCGCGTTGGTCTTCCTAGACGAGCGCTTCCTAAGCCCGGAGGTCTATTCCCAGCTGAAGGACATGTTGAGGGGGGCCAAGATAGTGGCCGACGAGGCTGAGCTGGGGGCGGCTCTGGAGGAGTTCTTCGAGGGCCTCCTACCGGCGCGCGGCGAAGAAGGCGCGCCACAAGACGAAGAGCGATACGGCTAACACCACGTCGGTCACGGCGATAGATATGGACAAGGCCATGACGGCCTTCCCCACGTCGCTTAATGAGAAGATAAACGATAAAACGCCCAGCACAGCGGCCACTATGCCCAAGACGGCGCCTATGAGGGGCAACATAGAGGCCGAGGGCGACGCAGGCGCCGGCGGCCTCCTGGGCGGCTGGGCCGGCTGTGGAGGAGGCGCTTGTAGGGCCTGACCAGTGGGCTGCGATAGGGGCAACGGCGGAGGCGGAGGAGGCGGATAGGCCCTCTGGGTCGTCCTAGGCAGAGGAGGATAGGGGTAAGGCCCTGTGGCCTGCAGCGGCGGGGGCGGAGGAGGCGGGGGCGGGGGCAACGGCGGTTGTTGCGCTTGCTGAGGCGGAGGAGGCGGAGGCTGCTGATACGGTTGCCTCTGCAGAGGCGGCCTCTTCAAAGGCCTCTCCTCGCCTCCCTCTTCGCTCGACATGGCCCGCTCCACGTCCTTATATATAAAGGTGTTGGCCGCGGATGCGGCGCGCCCTCATCGCCTAGACAATTCGCTTTTAAATCGGTGCGGCCAACTATATGTGCTAGTAGTCGCCGAGAAGAGGTCCGTGGCCCAGGCCATAGCGAGCGCCCTAGGCGGCTCCTACAGCAGATTTAGGGTGGCCGGCGTAGTCGCGTATAGCTTTCGGTATAAGGGCGCCGGCGCGGCGAGCTTAGGCCTAAGCGGCCACGTACTGGATTTCGACTTCCCCGAACACATGAACTCCTGGACCAAGGTCGATCCCGCCTCCTTATTTGAGGCGAGGCCCGTGTTGGTGCCGCGCGAGGAGGCCTTGAAATACCTCTTCGCGTTGAGGGCCTTGTCGCGGAACCACGACGAAATCTACCTAGCCCTCGACGCCGATTCGGAGGGCGAAGCCATAGCGTATGAGGTGGTCCTAGCCGTGAGGATAGTTAATCCGAGGGCTAAGTTCTATAGGGTCAGGTTCAACGCGGTCACTAAGCGCGATATTACGCAGGCCTTTGAGAGGCCCGTCCAGCTGGACTTGGCCACCGTGGAGAAGGTCTTTACGCGGATGGCCGCCGATCTAACTCTGGGCGCGGCCTTCACTAGGCTGCTCACGCTCTCGGTCAGAGCGGCCGATAAGGAGGCGTTGCCCTATGGGAAATTCCTCTCCTACGGCCCCTGCCAGACGCCCGTCTTAGGCCTCGTGGTCTCGCGGGAGCTCGAGCGCATGAGCTTCAAGCCGGAGAAATACTACGTGGTTAAGGCCGTTGTGGAGGCCGCCGGGCAGAGGTTCACGGCTAGGTCGAAGCCCTTTAAGGCGAGGGATGAGGCTGAGCGCGCGTTGAGGGAGGCCAAGGCGTCTCGGGGCTATATAGCTGAGGCCTCGTACGTCGAGGCCGAGGTCAAGCCCCCGGCCCCTCTAGACACCGTGGAGCTAGAGCGGCGGGCGAGCAGGTGGCTGGGCATTAGGTCTAAGGCCACTTTAGATATAGCCGAGGAGCTCTACAGAAGGGGCTATATATCGTATCCCAGGACCGAGACTACGATATATCCGCCCACGTTGAACCTCAGAGAAATACTGGAGGAGCTTAGAGGCACCGAGTTCTCCGGCTACGCGGAGAGGATCTTGAGGGGGCCCATAACGCCGACTAGGGGGAAGTCCGACGATAGGGCGCACCCGCCCATACACCCCACTAAGGGGGCTAGCAGGGGCGAGATAGAGCGGAGGCTCGGCCAAAGGGCTTGGAAGATATACGAGTTCGTTGTGAGGCATTTCCTGGCCACGCTCTCGCCGCCGGCAGTGGTGGAGAGGCAGAGGATAACGGCGGTCTTCGGCCCGCTCGCCCTCTCGGCCGAGGGCCGCAGAATATTGTCGAGGGGGTACTGGGAGATATACCCCTGGGAGGAAGAGGGGGAGGAGCCTCTGCCGAGGGTGGCCAAGGGGCAGCCGGCCCAAATAGCCTCGGCCAAGATAGAGGAGAGGGAGACGGAGCCCCCGCCTAAGATGACGGAATCAGAGCTACTCAGGCTGATGAGGCGCTACGGAATTGGGACAGACGCCACTATGCAGGACCATATACACACCAACGTAGTTAGGGGATATATGAGTCTCGCCAGCGGCAAATGTACGCCGACTATTCTAGGCATGGCCGTGGCGACGGCCTTGATGAGGCACGCCAAGCCCATAATAGATCCAGAGGTCCGCTCCAAGATGGAGGCCATGCTACAAGAAATAGCGGCTGGGAGGATGCACCCAGAGAAGACCTTCGCCGAAATAAAGGATGAGTTTAGGCAATACTATAAGGTGTTGGAGGACAAAAGGGCCGAGATAGCCGCGGACATAGTTAAGGCGTTGAGGAGCGAGGAGGGAGGGCAAAGAAGCCATAAATATTCAAAAGGAGGGGGCGCCTAGTGTTGCGCGGAGGCGCGACGTTAATAAACTCGACGCCGAGACCATGATCGAGCTGGACACAGTTTTAGTCCCAGATGAGGTCCTAGAGCTGGCCGGCCCAGACGCGATGGTGGAGGCGCCGCCAGGCTTTAAGTGGGTTGCCCTAGAGATAGCCAAGAGGACGGGCGCCAAGATCTCGGGCCGGCCCGTTTGGGGCAGTTGCGACGTCGGGCTGGCCGACGCGGCCGCCCTAGGGCTTAGGCGCGTGGTCCATCTAGGCCACGGAGTTCCGCCCAACATAGCGTCTATCCTTAGGGCGAATACGCGCGGCGAGGTTGAGAAAATAGGCGTAGACGCCTATAGGCTCGCGGCGGAGCGGCTAGAGGCATATTTCCTCCCGGTCTACTACAAGCCGCCTGTAGAGGCGCCGAGGCCTCCGAGCGGGAAGCTCTACTTCCCTGTCCCCTATAGGCTAATAGCCGAGAGGCTCTCCTCCCAATACTCTATGCCCATGGCCAAAGACCCCATCACGGGCTGTTGGGTCGGCGAGAGGCCTGAGGGCGCGGCGGTGGTAGTCGCGGCCGGCTATTTCTACCCCTTAACCCTAAAGCTGTTCTACCCGTCGGCGGAGGTCTGGGGCTACGACCCCTTCAGCGGCAGGGCCTTCTCGGTTGAAGAGCGCTATAGGAAATTGGCGGGCCTTAAGGCGAGGGCCTACGCCGTAGAGGGGAGGAGGGGGCTCGTGGTGGTCTCGCGCAAGCCCGGCCAGATGTTGTTGAAGAGGGCTGAGGAGCTCGCCGAGTCGAGGGGCTGGGCTGTTGTCGTGCTCGACGAGGCGTCCCCCGAGCTCATAGACGACCTCGGCGCCGACCTCGTGATCAATACGGCGTGCCCCAGGATAGGCTTCGACGACTTAGATAGGCTTAGGACGCCCGTGTTGAACCTCCACGAGGCCGAGGGGAGGCCCTTCTCCTACCCATAATCCAGCTCTATCCGTTGGCTTATTATTGCTGTGCCGCGTGTAGGCAGTGGATCCCATAGGCGTCGTCGTCAGAGCCCCCTCCATCAACTACTTCATATTCCGCACCTTCATGAGGATTGAGGCGGAGCAGGGCGAGCTAGTGCTGGCCGACTCGGACGAGCCGCTCTTGGCTAAGGTCGTCGCCGTGAGGCGCAAAAACGCCGTGTTGGACCCCAGACTCATAGCGCAATTGGACGGCCCAGACTCCGTTAAATATATCAAAGAAACACTAAATATAGACACAGTGCTCTATTATACAGAGGCGCGGGCAGTGGTCCTCGGCGTGGCGAGGGGCGAGAGACTGGCGCATCCCCTAAGGCCCCCGAGGCCTCTGGACTACGTGTACAAAGCGCCCGAAGACGTAGTGGGCAAGTTCCTTGCCCCTAGGGGCGAGGGGGTCCGTCGTAGAGCTGGGGAGGGTCTGGGGCTACGATATGCCGGCCTACGTGGACGCCGATAGGCTCGTCTCGCAACACTGCGCCATTATAGCCTCTACGGGCGCCGGCAAGAGCTGGCTTGCGGGGGTGTTAATAGAGCGCCTAACTGCGGCGGCCGAGATACCCATAATCGTCTTCGACCCCCACGGCGAATACTCGGCGATGCAGGTGCCCCGGACTGAGGAGGGGAGGGCTGTGTCTGAGCGCGTGGAGATATACGTAGTTGGCAAGGTCGACGTATCGGCCCAAGATAAGGCCTTTGAGGCCAAATACGGCTCTCCGAGGAGGTATATCAGGATAGGCCTAAACCCCCGCTCCCTCCCCCTGAGGGCCCTAGAGAGGCTCCTAGAGGGCTTCTACGGCTTAACCGACGCGCAGAGGCGGATTTTAGAGGAGGGCTGGCAGGGGGCCACCGCCTATGGGGATAGGCAACCTCTAACGGACGTTGAGGAGTTGATATCGGAGGTTTTGGAGTACGGCAAACAGGCGGCGCCCAGCGGATACGCCGGCGAGATGGCGCTCAGCGGGCTGGCGGCGAGGCTGAGGGCGCTCTTCAAAAGCCCTATATTCCTCGAGAAGTACGGAGATACGTATGCCGGCGAGCCCGTCAAGCTGTTCGACCCCCAGAGGCTTTTAGCCGCGCCGGGGGTCCACGTCCTCGATTTATCCGGCCTCGACTTAGTCGACCAAAGGAATTTTCATGGCGGCTGCCCTCGACGAGATGTACAAGGTGGCCGTCAAGAGGGCCAACCTCCCCTCCTTAATAGTCGTCGAGGAGGCCCACAACTTCGTGCCGGCTAAAGAGGCCGCCGTGAGCAAGCCGTATATAGTTAAGATAGCGCGTGAAGGGAGAAAGTTCGGGCTAGGCCTCTGCCTCATCTCGCAGAGGCCCACTAAGCTGGACCCAGACGCCCTATCGCAGTGCATGACTCAGATATTCAAAAGGATAGTAAACCCCGTCGATCTCCGATACGTCGCAGCAGTCGCCGAGCATCTAGATGATCCATACCAGCTTAGGTCGTTAGACGAGGAAATGGCGTTGATAACGGGGGTCTCAGTCCCGATGCCGTTGTTGATACGGGTCGGCGAGAGGTGGACGCAACACGGAGGAGCCAGCAGGGGGTTAATGCCTAAAAAGGCGTAGCCCGAGGACTCCATGAAGGTTTACGTCTCCGTGGATCTGCCCGACGACTTGGCGGGGAGGATAAAGAAATATGCCGAGGTTGTGGGCAAGGATAGGGCAGAGGAGGCCGATGCGGTGTTGTGCTTCAATATAGACAGGGAGCTGTTGCTGAGGATGAGGCGCCTTAAGTTCATACAGGTAACTACGGCGGGCCTAGACCACCTCCCCTGGGAGGACATCCCGCCCAACGTAACCGTCGCGGGCAACGCGGGCTCGAACGCGGCGCCAGTCGCCGAATTTGCCGTTGCGTTGTTGCTGACGGCCTATAAGAAGATTCTGCACTACAACGCGAAGATGAAGGGGGGCGACTACTCCAGAGACGTCGAGGTGCCGCCGCTTGAGGGGAGGAAAGTCGCCGTCTTAGGCCTCGGCGAGATAGGCGCGAGGGTGGCCCGCGCGCTGGCCGCCCTAGGTGCGTCCGTGTATGGGTTTTCGAGGACTCCTAAGGAGGGGCCTTGGAGGTTCACAAACAAGCTCGAGGAGGCTTTGGCGGGGGCGTCGGCGGCTGTGTCGGCGCTTCCGCTCACTAAGTATACCAGGGGCATGATAAAGTACGAGCACTTGACGCTTATGGCCGAAGACGCCGTCTTCGTGAACGTGGGCAGGGCCGAGGTGGTGGATAAGGAGGCGGTAGCGCGCATATTGAGGGAAAGGCCCCGCTTCGTCTACGCCTCAGACGTGTGGTGGGGCAGAAACGACTTCGGCAAAGACGCGGATATAATAGGCATGCCCAACGTAATCGCCACGCCCTGGATCGCCGGGGGGTATGGAAGCGCCGAGATTAGGCGCAAGATGCTGGAGGAGGCCGTAGAGAACTTAATTAGGTGGCTAAGGGGGGATGCCCCTAAAAATATAGCTAGGAGGGAGGACTTCGTCTAGATCCACCCCCTGGCCTTCATCGCCTTGTATATTCTCTCTATGGCTATTACGTATGCGGCGTCTCTCATGGTTTTGCCCGTCCCGGATATCCACTTGTCGTATACCCTCTTGAAGTTGTTCGCCATTATGGCCTCCAGCCTCTTCCTAGTCTCCTCCTCGTCCCAGATATACCACTGGAGGTTCTCGACCCACTCCAAATACGACATAATTACGCCGCCTGCGTTGGCCAATATATCCGGCACGACCACGGCCCCCCTAGCGTACAACGCCTCCTCAGCCTTAGGCGTAGTGGGGCCGTTAGCCCCCTCGACAATTAGCTTAGCCCTAACCCCGCCAACATTATCCTCCCTAACAGCGTTCTCCAAAGCCGCCGGCACCAAGATATCGACGTCGGCCATTAACGGCAGCTCTGGGTTCGGCAAGACCTCGTAGCCGCGGGCTTTGGCGAGCGCCAACATGAGCTCCGACCCGCTTAATTCTCTATGTTTATCTATGAAATCGACCACGTTAAGGCCCTCTCGCCTATAAAGCGCGCCCTTAGTGGCGGAGACCGCCACCACCTTTGCGCCCATCTTTTCTAGCCAATAGGCGCTCCACATACCTGTATTTCCAAACCCCT
>JZWT01000050.1 GCA_000960885.1 Thermoproteus sp. AZ2
TGCCCCGGCCGGGATTTGAACCCGGGTCACGGGCTCGAGAGGCCCGCATCCATAGCCGGGCGTCCTTTGGCCGGGCTAAACGACCGGGGCTCGGCATTGGTGGTCTACGCATTATTTAAGCTTTATCGCACATATCATCGTCATGGCTCGCCGCCTGGGCATATGGCTAATATGGCCCTACCTTTATACCTTAGTCAGCTGAACAGGATAATGAACCTCAAAGCCAATATATTGCGGTAGGCCGTGGCCCTGGGCACGCCATCGTTGCGATGGCGACAGCTTTGCGTTCTCAGTTATCTCCCTAAGGCGCATGAGGGCTTCTAGGTCTTTCACTTGAAACATAGTTGTTTCGGCTTCTCCTTTGGTTTGAACGTCAGCTCTAGCCCTATCGACACTCCTGTATTCTAGCCTTACCGTCGTAGTATAGCCAGTGCCCAAATTCTTCGCACTCAACGGATATCTTCAGCGTAGCCCTCGACGGCTTGCCCGCGGCCTGCTTATCGGTGACCTGTCCCTCGGCCCGTTCAAGCCAGGCCTTAGGCCCCCAAGGCCTCTCTGGCCACACTAACAAGGCCTCATACTTCTTATCCCTCTTCCGCAACGCCGGAGAGGGGCTTGGCATAGGCGGCTGTACTGCGCCGCACGTGCCGAGAAAGGGAAAACATAAATATTCGTGGTGATGCCGTGATTGGTCAGTAGAGGCGTGGGGGCCGTAGTCTAGCTTGGTAGGATGCCGGCCTGGGGCGAAGCCCCGTTCACAGAGCGCCGGTGAGCCCGGGTTCAAATCCCGGCGGCCCCATTTTTCCCCTTAGGTGACCTCTCCTTTATCTAGGGCTATACCTAGGCGTCGAGGGGGCGCGCGCCTGTGGGCCGATGCGGGCTATAGCCTGGCCACAGTCAACGTGCCCTCCAGCGCCCTCTTGACCACAGCCTCTATAAATCTCTCGAGGGGCTGGGCCCTTTCGCCCAGGGCCCTCTTTATGTTGGATAGGGCATCCCTTATCTCGTCTATTAGCGGCCTCATATCGTTTTTCACTCCCTCGTCAGCCATATCGTCCGAGTATTGATACAACACGCCGAGGGCTCTGCCCAACGCCGCGGCTGGCCGTAGCAGATCGCGACGCCTTAATATTAAGGTGGGCATCACGAATGCGGCCTCTATCAACGGCGCGGTCTTAAGCTCTGCTGCCTCCCTCCTCTGCCCCTTTACGTCAAGCGCTTGCCCTTCGGAGAGCCTCTTGGCTACGTTGGCCAAATATTGGACTATGTCTACGCCCAATGCGGCGGCCCTCTCCACGGCCTCAGCGATGAGCCAGTCGCTGGCCACTATGGACATGGCGTCGCCGTAGAGTGCGCGGGGGGTCTTCACGCCCCTCCTCTCCTCGTGCCTATCTATCACGTCGTCTTGTAACAAGGAGACTATGTGGAGGGTCTCCAGTATAGACGCCGCGTTTATTATGCGCCTATCCCTTAGGCCCTCGGCGTCTAGCGTATACGCGAAGAGCAAAAGCAAGAGGGGCCTTATCATTTTGCCCGGCGTCTCTATATAGTACTTTATGGCCCTCCTCAGCTCGGCGTCTTTAACGGAGTCGCCTATGGAGTCGACGTCTTCCCTAACTCTGTCTAAGGCCTCTAGGACCTCGCGGGGTACTTCTACCACGTGGAGAAAAAAGGATTTCTTTATTTTATTATTGCTTTGCCTTATAGCGGCGATCGGGGGTCTCCTCCACTTTCCCCTCCTTCTTCAGCCTAGTCAGCTGGGCCTTCACTATGGCCACTCTGGCGACCCCTATCGACTTCGCTATCTCCTCCGCCGTGAACTCCTTGCCGGCGTTCTGGCTCAAGAATTGATATATTTTATCCTTTACGCCCTCCGGCATATCTATTAGAAACTTAATGCTTATATATTTTTCCGCGGTGGACTTTATACCTCCCTCTTTCCCATTTTATATTCTTAAAAACGGCGGACGGGCCGTAATTTTTATTTGGGGGGCTTTAAGCGCCTATGGTCAAGCTGGCCATAGTAGTGGCCGAGTTCAACTACGATATAACCCAGCTCATGTTGCAGAAGGCGTTGGACCACGCCAGATTCCTAGGCGCCGAGGTGACCTACGTGGTCAAGGTGCCCGGGGTGTTCGACGCGCCTATAGCCCTAAGCGAGCTCGCCAAAAAAGACGACGTAGACGCCATAGCCGTCATAGGGGCCGTGATACAAGGGGCCACTAAACACGACGAGCTGGTCGCCAACCAAGCGGCGCGCAAGATATTGGACATATCGGTCGAGAGCGGGAAGCCCATAGCCCTGGGCGTGATAGGCCCCGGCGCCAACAGGATCCAGGCCATGGAGAGGATAGAGGAGTACTCGAGGAGGGCCGTCGAGGCCGCCATTAAGCTCGCCAGAAGGCTCGAGAGGCTGAGGGGCGCCAAATACGCCGGGCAGACGGTGGTCGTCGACTAGGGCAAGGGCTCGAGCTCTAGGCCGTCCCTCCTCACCCTTATTTTCCCCGCCCTCACCTCGTCGAAGTCGTCTGTCGCGGCCTCTAGCCTCACCTCCTCGCCCAGCTCAACCACTACGCCGAAGCCCGCCAGCTCGCCGCGCCGGTAAAGCGCTGCGAATAGGCCCCTCAAGCGCTCCTTAGGCACCTTATACCTCCTGCCCTCCTCCCTCTTAGGCTCCTCCACGTCTCCGGGCTCGTAGTCGGCCCAAAGACACGAGAGGACCCCCCTCTCCCACCGGCAGGGGAACTTCAAGGCCTCGGCGCTGGCCGAGATCCTCCTCAGCCCTTTGAGGAACCTCGCGTATTGGGCTGACCTAATCGCGGCCCTCTCCTCCCTATCCCTAGCCCTCACAGCCGCCGGCGTGGAGAGGGCCCGGCCCCCCAGCTGGACTCCGCCTAGGCCGAGCACGACGTCTGGGCGCACGGCCGCCTTTATGGCCCACAAGAGCTGTAGCCCTCTTCCCGCCGCCCACCCCGGCGTGTTTATTATTATTAAGTGCGGGTAGCGCGCCTTGGCCTCGGCGTATGTCGCAACCACGCCGGCGAGCGCCAGCTCCTCTAGGCCGGCTAAGTTCGTCGAGCCCAAGAAGAACGCGCCCAAGGGCTCCAGCAAGGATATGTGGGGCGTCTTAGCGGCGGTACAGGAATACGATATGAGGCCCGGCGGCCCTATATCCGACTGCCCGACGTCGGCGTCGACCACGCAGACGTAGCGCCCCTCTGCGACCGCCCTATTCAATAAATACGTCGCCAGCGAGGACTTGCCCGAGTCCGTGGGCCCCGCTATTAGCGCCGAGCCCGATAGGTCTAGGTCCCAGTCCTCCGGCACGGCGCGGCCCTCGAGGAATATCGCGGAGCCCCCCTCGACGGCTAAGTAGCAGGGCCCCTCGACGGGATAGCGCCTATACCGAGGCACCTCCAGCCGCTTTACCTCGGCCCCGAATACTCTACACGGCCCCTCCAGCGCCTCTATAACGGCGGGCCCGTCTATTAAAAGGGAGCTCCCCCGGGGTATCTCTACCCTAAACACTAGGCTCCACCACGTTTAACATATCCCATACGGCCTTCATTATGGCCACCTCGGTCTTCATCTTCGCGTACGTCGCCTGGTCTATTTTGCCGGACGAGTACATATCCTCGACCCTCTTCTCGAGGGCCACTAGGTCTATCTTCGAAAGCCTCTCCTTAGTCAATGAGCGAGCCCAGACGTATTTTACCCTAGCCTCTATCTGCATGGCCTTATCCCTTAAGGCCTTGGCCTTCTCCTCCAGCTCAGCTATCTTCTTCTTGGCGTCCTCCGAGAGCCTTTGGTAGTCCTCCTCAGATATAAGCCCCAGCTCCCTCTTGGCCGCCAAGACCTCCAGCTCTCTGTTCAGCTCGTCCACTACGCCCTGTATTTGGTCCAGCCTTATCCTCACCCTCGCCGAGTCGCCGTCCCACGCGCCCTTCAAGGCTTGGGAGGCCTCGACGAAGGCCCTCCAAGTATCCTCTATGCCCTTCAACTTATCCTCGTATTGCGAAAGCGCCTTCTCGAGCTCCCCTATGGCTAAATACGCTACGTCGACGCTCATGTCACTACGCCCTCCAGCTCCTTCTTAAGCCTTTCATAGGTCTCCCTAGATATTTTGCCCTCCTTCAACAGCTCGTCAAGCCTAGAGAGCGAGACCCTTAAGTTTATCACCTCCGCGTTCGTCGACGTGGATAAGACCCTCTTGAAGTGCTGATTTATCGCGTCCTCTATTGCGCCGTAGCGGCGCCCTACCTCCTCCATCAACGCCCTCAAGCTATTTAGCCTCTCCTCTATCTCCTGCCTCGCCTTGTTGTACTCCTCCTCCGGCATTAGATCCCTCTTGAGCTCCAGCTCGTTTAGGGCTCTCTCGTAGTCGGAGATAGAGGACGAGAGCAGGTCTAGGGAGCGGCGGAGCACCAGCTTCTCCACCTCCCACTGGCGCCTATAGTTCAACACAGAGGCCTCGTACTCCTGCCAAGCCCCATCCAGCTTCTTCAGTATGTCGTCGAACTTCATAAATACGTTGTCCACCACGGGCCTAAGCGCCTTGTCGAAGTCGGCCTCGGCCGCCTTCTCGACCGCGGCAAGCTGGACCACCTGCGTGGCCGGTTGCGTCGGCGCTGCTTGAGCCGCTTGGGCCGCCTGCCCGGCCTCCTGCTTAGGGGCTTGCTCCCCTCCCTTATACCTAATATAGATTGGACACTCGGCGTAATTTCCTATACAGTACCAATCGAAGGGGTTTACCTGCTTATTGGTATAGCCGCATGTAAATCCGCCTTCTCCTCGCCTAAGAGCAGGGCAAACGCTCATAGCGTCAACTGTATAGAGTTATATATTTATTACGCCCAGAGGTCTTTCCGCTCTGCAATAATAGAGGAGGCCTTGTTTAAATCCTCCAATGTGCCGACGTCAAATATCTCGGCATTGACTAGATATACAAATACGTGAGGTATTAGGGATGTGGCGAAGTCGTTGAAGTCTAAATACTCCTCCTTCAGCCTCTTGACCTCGCCGCCGTCTACCACGTATATGCCCGTCGACACCATGTATTTCTGGCGCGGCTTCTCCCTCCAACGCGTCAGCCTTCCGCCCTCGGCCTCCAATACGCCGAACCGCAAACCGGCCTCGACCTCCCTAGCGGCTATGGTCAACCGCGCGCCCGACTCGACGTGGCTCTTAATCAAGCCGGAGAGGCGCATGTCGGTCACGACGTCGCCCGGCGCCACTATTACGTCCTCGCCGTCAGCTACGTAGTCCCTAGCGTAGTACAGCTGGCCCGCCGTCCCCAACAGAGCCCTCGACGGTATGAAGACCACGTCCGGATGCCGCTCCGCCAAATACGACGACAGGAGCCCCTGCATATAATACCCTATCACGTAGATCTCCCCGACGCCGTTTCGCTTGAGCCACCCTATGGCGTAGTCTATTATGGGCTTCCCCCCAACTAGCGCCAGCGGCTTCGGCGCGAAAAAGGTGATAGGCCTTAGCCTAGTCCCGAGGCCTGCGGCCAGCAAAAAAGCCTTCATTAAAGGTAGTCCTTTAAGCCGTATTTCTTCAAGTGCTGCTCTATCTTCTTGACCTCGCCCTCCATCTTCTTCGCCTCTATCAATATATCTGGGCGCTTCTCCTCAACCCCCTTAGTCTTTATGGTGCAGAACCCGTCGGGCGTAAGCGCGCGGGCCTCGCAGTAGGCGTATTGGCAACGGGGGCCGATGCACTCGTCGTTGAGCCAAGTGCACCAGAACACGATCTTGTTGCCCCTAATCATGGGCTTCAAGGCCTTTTTGCCGCACCTGAACAACGAAGAGCCGTTGGGGCCGTAGACGCATCTAGGCCCTAGGCATGGCTCCCTAGCCGCCACAATATACGGCTCAGCTATCTATATAAATTTTCTTAAATTTTATACCCTAAGGACCGGAGGAAGTATATCACCTCTTCATATTTGGGCGAGGAGCGGGCGCCCGGCCTAGACACCTTTAGGGAGGCCGCGGCGTTGGCGAACAAGAGCCTTTCGTAGAGGGAGCGGCCCCTCAGACGGGCCGAGATATAGGCGGCGGCGAAGGTATCGCCGGCGCCCGTCGTGTCCACGGGCTGTAGCCTGAAGGCGTCGACGTAGATGAACTCCCCGCCGCTTATGGCCAAGGCGCCTTTATCCCCCAACGTGACGACGATCTCCTTAGCCTCTATCCTCTTGGCTATTACGTCCAAGGCCTCTCGGTGGTCCTTGGCCTCGGCCAACAGGCGCGCCTCCGCTTGGTTCATGAAGACGACGTCTACGCCGGCTAGCGCCTTAGAGGCGACCTCAAGCCCCTTCTTGGCCAACGCGGTGCCGCCGTCTACCGAGATGGACTTGCCCATCTCCTTGGCCAACTCCTTGGCCCGCAGTATTATCTCGACCCTCCCGCTGGCGACATGTACGTGGTCTACCTCGGCCAAGGCCTCCCCGCCTATGTCGTCCGGCGATAGGCCCATGTTGGCGCCCCTATAGGCTATCATGCGCTTCCCGCCGTCTGGGTGGACCAAGACCACCACCACGCCCGACCTCATGCCCTTTATCTTCTTCACCGAGGAGACGTCTACGCCCTCCGAGGCTAAGTCGCGCAGCGCTATATCCCCCAAGAAGTCGTCGCCGACGGCGCCTATGAACTTGGCCCTCACGCCGAGCCTAGTTATGGCCACTGCGAAGTTCGCCGCTGAACCCCCGCCGCCTGTGTACAGCTCCAACGCCTCGACGGATTGGTCTAGGCCGGGCAGCTCGGGCGTCTTTAGGTATATATCGTAGTTGAGGTTCCCTATGGAGGCCACTGAGGGCACAGATTATATAAAGCGAAATAATATATATTGTGGTCGAGGACCTCCTCAAGCTCAGGAAGGAGGTCGAGGAGAGAGTGGCCCAGCTGGAGAAGGAGCTGGACTTCTATAAGAGGCTCTTGGCAGCCTTAGACGAGGCCATAGGCAAGAAGTCCTTCACAACGGCGGCTGAGGAGAAGGAGAGGAGGGAGGCCGCGGCCGCCAAAAAGCCGTTGGAGGTGCAGTCGATAAAGTCCAAGGAGGGGGAGGAGCTGGGCGTCGCCGAGATATATGAGGACGAGCTGGTGCTGAGGCCGAAGATAGCGGTTAAGGCCGAGGGCCTAATGAAGAGGTTCTTCATAGATAAGCTGTTGGAGAGGTATAAGGAGGAGGACGAGGACGCCGTGAGGCGCGGGAGGGCCGAGAAGGCCTTGGAGTACGAGGTCCAGGAGGGGGGCGAGGGGGTTATAACGGCGATTGTGGTGAAGAATTACGGCGATGAGAACAGACGCAGGGACATAATACGGGCCTTTAAGTGGACTCTGGAGAGGATGGCCAAGGGCTAGGGCGCCTCTGCCTCCCCTCCTCCGCCGGCCTCAACCTTCACCTTCTTCTGGCTCTTATACATCTGCAACAACTCGTCTATTGTGGTGGCCTCCTCCGGCGATTTATCAGTCCTATACCTCCCCGTAAATCTCGGGAACCTAATGGCGAGCCCCACGTCGGGCTTCACGGCGCCGAGGCAACAAGTGTGCAGGGGCGAGAGGGTTATCTCGGCCCCGATTATCTCTAGGACTACGGCCGGCGTGAACCAGACGTCGGGCTCCATGCGCGAGGAGACCCTCGGGTGTTTGTGGTCTATCTTATAGGGCTCCAGCTCTTGGTACATCTTCTTTAAGTCGGGGTCCGTGAAGCCGGACCCCACCTTACATACGGTGTAGAACATATCGGTCTTGGGGTCGTAGGCGGCCATTAAGAAGGCCCCGTAGAGCCCCGCGCGCTTCCCTCTGCCGTAGAAGGCCCCCACCACCACCAAGTCGACGGTGTCGCTCATCTCGCTCCTGTAATCCCGCTTGTATTTTATCCAGTTCCAGCCGCGGGCCCCCATCTCGTAGATAGAGGACGGGCTCTTGCAGACAAGCCCCTCCATGCCCATGGAGACCGCCTCGTGGAAGAACACGTCCACTTTCTCCTCGTCGTCGAAGAGTGCCCACTTGGCTATCAACACGTCCTCGCTCTCCTTAACTATCTCGGAGAGCCTCAAGCGCCTATACATCAGGGGCTTATCGGTTAGGTCCTCGCCGTCTACGTACAATACGTCGAAGAGGTTGAGCTTGGCGGGGTACTCCCTCATGGCCTCCTCCACCTCGTGCTTCCTCTTGCGGTGCATGAGATCTTGGAAGGGCAATAAATCGCCGGTGGAGGGGTCGACGGCCACTATCTCGCCCTCGAGCACGGCCTCCTTAGCCGAGACGGCCCTCTTAACAGCCTCTACGACGTCTGGATACGCGTGCGTTATGTTTTCGAGCCGCCTGCTGTAGATGCTCACGGAGCCTGAGGATATGTGGATCTGCGCCCTCTCCCCGTCGTATTTATACTCGCATATGGCCGCGCCGCCGAGCTTGGCCAATATCTCGTGGGCTGAGCTCAGGCGCTGGGCCAACATGGGCATGACGGGTATCCCCGGCGTAATCCTCACCTGCGAAAGCGCGGCCTGGCCGCCTTGGGCCACCAGCTTGGCCAAATAGCCAAGGTCGGGCCTCACGTTGTAGGCCCTCTCGAGGGCCGCCTCGTCTACGCCGAAGGCCTCAGCTAAGGCGTCTATTATAGTCATATCGGCGACCCCCAGCCTCAGCCTCCCCACCACGAACCTAGCTATATACTTGGCCTCCTCCGGCGATGCTTGGACGAAGAGGGAGGACAACAAGGACACCTTGAGGTCTTGCGCCCCCTCGCCCGAGGTCTTGGCCACCTTTAGGAGGGTGTCGTACACCTGCGAGACGGCGAGGCCCTTGGCGCCTTGGGCGAAGGCGAGGAGGGTGGACGCTTGGCGCCTAGAGAGGGCCCTCTTGGCGACCTCGCCCATGTCGCCCAGCTTCTGGTATAAGGACTCGAGCTCCTCGGCCTTAGAGCCGGAGGCCCGGGCTATGGCCCTCAGGCACAGCTTCTCCCCCACCCCCAGCTCCACCCCCTCCCAGGGCGGCCTGACGTCGCCCAGAATTATGTAGATGGCCTTATCTATCTCGTCGGGCCCCAGCTTCTTAAACAAATTGACCAGCAGCCGGACCATCATGGTCCTCTGCGTCGTCGACTCTATCGCGGCGAGGGCCTTCGCCAACTCGGAAAACTGCATAGACTAAACCGGCGCGCCAGAATATAAAATTACCCCAGCCGCCTGCCGAGGAGTAGCTCCAGATAGGTGGCGTCCACCCTCTCCCCCAGCCCCAGCTCCTTGGCGAGGCCCTCTATGGCGCGCTCGGCCTCCGGCACCAGGTCCTTAGAGGAGACCAATAGCTCTATCTCCACGAATTGCCCCAGCCCCTCCACCTCGTCTAAGGAGATAGTGAAGCTCTTATAAGAGTAATACTCCCTGCGCTTCTTCACCTCGGCGACTTTCCTAAAGCCCAACGCGGCGAGGATGGCCTCGACGTCGCCGTCGGCGGAGGCGGTGAGCTCTAGCCTAGTCTTAGCGCCGCCGCCCATCCTAGGGCCCTTGTAGGAGACCTCGACGCCCTTGCGCGACCTACGCACCCGGAGCGCCTCGTCCGTGGAGGCGAAATCCCTACAGGGGTGGTTGAAGTAGGCGTCGACCTCCTCGACGGACTCTAAAAGGACGGCGCCGAGCGATACAAGGGCCTCGCGGACCTTAGATACATCGGCTCTATACTTCGCCTCAACCTCCAACATTCTTGCACGGCGGCCGCGCGGGGTCGGCCACGGAGAGGCCGAAGAGGTAGCAACGGGAGGTGGCCTCGCCGAAGTAGGCGCACTCGGCGCAGTTATCCGGCCTACCTAAGACTAAGCGCACGACGACCTTGGCGGGCAAAGAGGGGAGGGGCTTAGTAGCTGGCGGGGGCGGAGGAGGCGGAGCAACAACGCTGGGCTGAGAGGGCTGGACCTCGACAACGCTGGGCCGAGGCGGAAGAGGCTGAGCCTCAACGGGCTTAGGCGGAGGGGGCGGAGGCGGAGCAACGGGGGGAGCCTCCGGCGTAGGCGGCGCCTCTACGAGGGGCCTTACCTCAGCCGCTATAGGCCTAGGCGGCGGGGAGGGCGGGGGCGGAGGAGGCTGGACCTCGGTTGGCGTAGGCTGGGGGGCCTCCACGGGCTTAGGCGGGGCGGGGACTGTGGGCGCCGCCGGCTGTAGAGATATGCCGAACTCCTCGTTGGCGCGTTTATATACGGCGGCGACAGCGGCGTCTACGTCCTCGCGGCCCTCCAAGATCTTCTGCCCATCGACTATGACCGCCGGGAACGCGGCCACGTTGTAGCGCTTGAGTATTGAGACGAGGGAGCGGAAGTGCGGAGGCACCCTCTCCACGGGCTGGTCGAGGAACTTCAGTATTTGATCGGCGGCGTCTTGCCTAATCTTTATCGTGGCTAGGCGGACTCTGTCGCGCCTCTCGACCTTAGACCTAATATCCTCGACGGCCTTCTTGAGGGACTCCTCAAGCTGTTGGCTCCTGCCCGATATCACGAAGAGCTCAATATACACGTTTTTCAACTACGCCCCACTATTTAAGCCTAGCGCTTGAGAGATTATACGAGAGCGCCAGAGCTCCCTCTCGATTACGTCCCCCTCGGGCCTCAGCTCGTAGAATATCTGGGTCGAGAAGACGTAGAGGCGGTCTGGGACCCCGACAGAGCTCACGACGTATCGCTGCAAGACATCGCCGAGGAGTTTGCGCTCGAGCATAGTCTGAGGGAGGACGGCGAAGTTGGGGGGGACGTATACGCCCTCGACGCCCCACCTAAGCGAGGGGAGCTCCTCTATCCTCGCCGGCCTGATGTCCTTTATTATAGTGGCCTCCACGACCGAGCGCTTTAGGTCCATCTCGGAGAATCTGGGGATCGAGGCGGCGAGCTTGGCCGAGATCCTGGCCGCATCGTGGGCGAGGTCCTTCACCGGCTCGACGACTCCCAGCGACCCCCTCACCTCCCTCCTCTCCCAGCCGCCCGACCTCACCAAATACTCCACGGTTATGAATAGGCCGGCCCTATACTTAGACAGGACGGAGTCGGAGGTGGCGAGGGGGAGGCCGCGTATCTTCCGCTGGAGGGAGGAGCGTATGAAGGAGATAAGCCTACGCCCTTCCTCTATGGAAAGCATAAAGAGAAAAAGAAGGGGGTTTTTAAAAGAGCGGTTTGCGGCCGGCTTACTTGGGCGGCGCCAATATCTGCATTAACCTCCTCCTCCTCCAGTTGCTGTACTCCATGAGTAATATCGCCACGATTATCACGATCACTATTATCAACACCAGCCACAGCACCAGCTCGGGTATCGGTATTCTGACGCCGCCTATGGTTATGCCGGCGGTGCCGGGCACAGTGACGCGCACGGCCACTACTTGGCCCACGGGCGGCGTTATGGTCGCGGAGCCCACGTGGCCGGCGGCGGTGACCTTAATCGTGTACTGCTGGCCGCCCAACAACTCGACGCTCACGGGGGCGGAGGCGAAGCTCTTGTACAACGTGCCGTTGGCGTAGTAGATGTCCACCTGCGACACCAGGTTGTTGATCGGGTAGCCGTTGTCGTCCACAGCCGATATCTGCAATATGGCGGTGGGCACGGTGATGTTGACGGGCATGGCTTGGCCCGGCGATAGAGTGAAGGGACCGTAGCTGTAGACGCCGAAGGGCGTAGTGGCGACCACCCTATAGCTCAACGAGGCGCCGCTCGGGGTCTGGGCCAGCACGACGGCCGAGGCAGTGCCGGTGCCGGTCGCCACGGCGCCGCTGGGACCTAATATTTGTATAGTCCACGGCCCGACAGCGCCTTGGACTTGGTCTATCACGGCGGCGTTTATCTTAGCGGTGGGGACGGTTATTTGCACATTGGCGGTCTGGCCCTCGGATACGGTGACGCTCTGGCTCCAAGTATAGCCGTAGGCCTGGGCCTCCACAGTGTATGTGCCGGCCAACACCTCGGCCTGCACAGAGCCGGTGCCGGTCGCCACGTTGGCTATCTGTATCGGCGAGCTGGAGAGGGCCGTGCCGAACGCGTCGACTACGCTGGCCGAAATCACGGCGGACGGCACTCTGACGACGTAGGTGGTGGGGCCGGAGACGGCGAGCGAGGTGCTGTTGACGACGGTGG
>JZWT01000051.1 GCA_000960885.1 Thermoproteus sp. AZ2
CCCTGGATTATGTAGTCCCGGATCTCGCGCAGGTATTGGATGCCGGAGGTCTTGTCGACCAACACGTTGAAGTAGCGGTCGTCGATGGCCCATATGCCCCTCGCCTCGTCTGTGTCCCAGCCCGCCTTCTCGCGCAGAATCTTGGCCCTCTCCCTCGGGTCCATGTCCTCGGTTATCTCCCTAGTGGCTATTAGCTCTACGGTGGTCTCGTCGAGGGGCTCCACGTAGAAGTAGAGGCGGTTGTGCTTATTCGGCGACTTGCCCTCGAACACTTGGGAGCGGGCCCTCACGGCCTCGCGGAATCTGATCAAGGGTTGTGAGACCGTGAAGTCCAGCTTCGTGCGCTCCTTCAACAGCCAGGTGGCTATCTCTAGGTGCAGAGTGCCTACGCCGGAAAGCAGTATTTGGCCCGTCTCCTGGTCTATCTTTAGGTCTAGCGTTGGGTCCTCTATGACTAGCTCCTTCAAGGCCTCCACGAGCTTGGCCAAGTCGGCGGGGTTCTTGGGCTCTATAGCCACCGTGACCACGGGCTCCGATATGTAGCGCATCCTCTCGAAGGGCGGCACAGCCGAGTAGTTGGCGGCCACTATGGTGTCGCCCGCCCTCGCGTCGTCCGTGCCCAGGAGGGCCACTATGTTGCCGGCCGGCATATAGGGCACCACTATGCGCACGGGCCCATCGTAGATGTAGGTCTGGAGCACCTTGCGCTTGGACTTAGCGCCTATGATGTAAACCTCGTCGCCCTCGCGTATAGTGCCCGAGAAGACGCGGCCCGTCGTTATGAGACCCGCGTGCGGGTCCACGTTGACCTTGCTCACGGCTATGACGGTTGGGCCGTTGGGGTCGACCTCCAGAAGCGCCTTGCCTACGTCGCTGTTCAAGTCGCCCCTCCACAGCCTCGGTATCCTGTACTTCTGGGCCACGTTGGGCGGAGGCACGTGCTCGATTATCATGGATAGGAGGGTCTTGTAGAGCGGGTAGTCGTTGGCGAGCTGGTCCACGTAGCCCTTCTCGTAGGCGTCTACGATGTTGCTGAACTTAAGCCCGGCCTTCTGGGCCATGGGTATAGTTATGCCCCACTTGTGTAGAGCCGAGCCCAGCGCCACCTGGCCCTTGCCGGGGTCCACCTTCCAAGCGTCCTTGAACTCGGGCGGCGCGAACATATCGATTAAGGAGTTGAACTCCTTAACTATGGCCAAGATGCGTTGCATAATCTCCTGCGGCGAAAGCCTCAGCTCCTTGATCAAGCGGTCGATCTTGTTTATGAAGAGCACGGGCCGCACGTACTCCTCCAAGGCCTGCCTAACCACGGTCTCCGTCTGCGTCATGACGCCCTCCACCGCGTCCACCACCACGAGGCCTCCGTCCATTACGCGTAGGGATCGCGTCACGTGGCCCGTGAAGTCCACGTGGCCAGGCGTGTCGACGAAGTTGATCAGATACGGCTTGCCGCCGTATTCGAAGTAGAGCGAAATGTTGGCCGCCTTAACCGTCATCTGGCGCAGTTGCTCTATCGCCACGTAGTCCATGGCCAAGGCCTTGCCCGCGACCTTAGGCGATAGAAGGCCGGCGCCCATGAGCAACGAGTCCGTCGTAGTGGTCTTGCCGTGGTCGACGTGGGCCAGCGTGCCTGCATTCCTTATTTGAGCTGGGTTCCTAGCTATCTGCAGGATTTCGTCCAACTGCTTCTCGACTATCCTGACCACTGAAGACATGCCCGCAGAAGGGCTGTCGTTTAAATAATTTTATGTCCGCCGTACTGCGCCTCGCGGGCAGCCGCCGACGCATTAGGCGCGGGCCGGCTGAGCGGCCCTCCGCAGTTGGGGCTCTAAGCGCTGGCCCGTATCTGCATAAGCCGACGCCCTCGGGGCCGCCGATATTTCGCCTCCTTAAAATGCGCCGCAGAGCTCTTACTGGCCGGTGGGGCTAAACGAGCTGGAGCTCGATCTTGACCGTGTCGGGGACGCGCACGGTCATGAGGCGCCTGATCACCTTCTCGTTGGCCTCTATGTCTACGAGCCGCTTGTGTATGCGGAGCTCCCAGTGCTCGAAGGTGTGGTAGCCTTCGCCGGACGGCGCCTTCCTAGTGACCACCATGAGCCTCCTGGTGGGCAGGGGGATGGGGCCCTTGACGTCGACGCCCATCTTCTTGGCTATGTCGACTATCTCCCTGGCCACTTGCTCTAAGTCGGTGGGGTTTGTGCCGTAGAGCCTTATCCTGACCCTTCGCCTAGCCGCCGTAGCCATCGCCACCGAGAGCAACTGAGTTTATAAATATTGAGGCGGCTGGGAGGGCTGGCCTAAAAGGGCGGCTTGATAGAGGCGTGGGGCGCAGAAAAGGCTACTTTATCTCGACCTTGGCGGGCTTCAGCTCCACTATTTGCCCAGCGGCTATGGTGCGGCCCATGTCGCGGAGGGCGAAGCGGCCGAGGGCCGGGAAGTCGCTGAACTTCTCCACGACTACGGGCTTCAGCGGCTTCAGCTTGACCACAGCTACGTCGCCCTGCTTGATGAACTGCGGCTTTTGCTCTATCGTCTGGCCGGTGCGCGGGTCCAGCTTGCTTATGAGCTCGGTTATTTGGACGGGCACGGTGGCGGTGTGGACGTGCATAACCGGCGCGTAGCCCGGCCCTATGGCGGTGGGGTGCCAGAGCACTATGACGCGCGCGATTATCTCCTCGGCGACTGTGGGCGGGTTGTCGACCTTGCCCAAGACGTCGCCGCGCCTGACGTCGTCCTTCTCAATGCCCCTCAGGTTGACGCCTATGTTGTCGCCGGGCTTGGCCTCGTCCAGCTTCATGTGGTGGGTCTCCAGCGACCTCACGTCGCCGACTTTGGCGGCCGGCATAATTATTATGCGGTCGCCCGGCTTAATGACGCCGGTCTCGACGCGGCCGACGACCACTGTGCCTGCGCCGGTGATGGAGAACACGTCTTGTATGGGTAGCCTCAGCGGCTTCTCGGTGGGCCTGGGAGGCGGCTCGAGCGCATCGAAGGCCTCTAGGAGGGTCGGACCGTTGTACCACGGCATGTTTTGGGACTTCGCCTTTATATTGTCGCCCTTGACGGCGCTGACCGGTATTATGGGGACCTTGTTGGGGTCGTAGCCTAGGAGCTTCAACATCTTGACGACCTCAGCCCTTATCTGCTCGAAGCGCTTCTGGTCATAGTTCACTACGTCCATCTTATTCACGGCGATTATTATCTGGTTTACGCCGAGGGTCTTGGCCAAGAAGAGGTGCTCTCTGCCCTGCCCCTGTGGGCCTATGGCCGTCTCGAACTCGCCTGGCCTAGCCGATATGACCAACATGGCGGCGTCGGCCTGGCTTGTGCCCACGATCATGTTCTTGATGAAGTCGCGGTGGCCCGGCAAGTCGATGATAGTCAAGAAGTACTTGTTGGTCTCGAAGCCCACGTGCGTGGCCTCTATGGTTACGCCGCGCTCGCGCTCCTCTTTGAAGCGGTCGAGGATCCACGCGAAGGCGAAGTCCTCCTTGCCCATCTTCTTCGCCATCTCCTCGATCTCCTTGAAGCCCTTCTCGTCCACGTAGCCGGTCTCGTAGAGCAGGCGGCCCGTCAACGTGGACTTGCCGTTGTCTACGTGGCCTATTACGGCTAGGTTCAAGTGCGGCTTCTGCAAAGCTGAGGGCTTGGGGTTTAGTACTATCGACGGCATAGCGCCCCCAATACCTCCATTTTAAAACTTTATGCCGCGTCGTACGTGTAGCAAAAGACCTCTGAACAAGCCCATCGGCCTCCGCGAGGAAAAGCCAGTGGGGCTAGGCGGCGAAACATAAATACGGCTGGGGGCGGGGGAGGCCATGAAGGAGGTGGTCTACACCAAGTCGGCGCCTGAGCCCATAGGCCCGTATTCCCAGGCTGTGAAGGTCGGCGGGCTCCTGTTCGTCTCGGGCCAAATACCCATAGACCCCAAGACGGGGGAGGCGGTCAAGGGCGGAATAAAGGAGCAGACGAAACAAGTCCTGGAGAATATAAAGGCGATTTTAGAGGCGGCCGGGTACTCGTTGTCAGACGTAGCCATGTCCTTCGTCTTCTTGGCCGACATGTCCCTCTTCCCGCAGTTCAACGAGGCCTACGCCGAGTACTTCAAGGAGAGGCCTCCGGCCAGAGTGACGGTTCAAGCCGCCAGGCTCCCCCGCGACGTCTTGGTCGAGATAGCGGTCATCGCGGCGAGGCCTTAGCCAGAGGGAGGCGGCCGGCCCTTAAATCCTCTATTAATTTCGCGAGCTCCTCCACGGCCTCAGCCAATATGGCCTCGCCCTTGGCCTTGCTCGCCTTGGAGGGGAAGCCCTGTACGGCCCTGGAGTACTCGGCCTCGTATACCCTCCTCCCGTAGACCCTGAATTTAACTTCGACCCACTCGTCGGCGTCTTGGGGCACGTATTTGACGAGCTCCGGGTAGGCGGCCATGACCTCGCTGGTCTCGTCCTCGGCCGCGTGGCCCTCGGGCGTCTCCAAGACCCTCCGCCTCGCCTCCTTGGCCAAATCTATCCACCAGTTGACCACGACTATCGTGAGGTCCGCCTCCCTAGACGCCTCCTTGGCGGCCATATATAGGGCGTCGGCGTTGCCTCCGTGGCCGTTGACCACTATTAGGTTCGCCACGCCGTTTCGGGCCACCTCTCTAAATATATCTCTATATAGCAAGTATAAAGTCTCGGGCCTAATAGAGATGGTGCCCGGGAATTTATCGAGGACGTAGGTCGTGCCGTACCACACCGGCGGCAGGAGGAGGGCGCCGGCCTTCTCCGCGGCCCTCTCGGCAATATATAGTGCCATGAGGGCGTCTGTGCCCAGGGGCAGGTGGGGGCCGTGGGCCTCCAAGACCCCGGTGGGGAGGAGGGCGACCCTCTTATCGGCCCTCTCGAAGTCGGGCCAGGCGAGCTCCCACCACCTCATGCCGCCTCCCCCGCTCGGCTATTTATGCGTGGCGCGGCGTTTATAAGCCGGCATGTGCGCGGGTGCGTGGGTGGAGATAGCCTGCAACGCGGATCCGGTGAAGAGGAACCGGGCTCTGACCCCAGCCTATTGATATCGCCGGCCGCCGAGGGCAAGAGGGGCTTCTCCCTCTTAGTCGTAGGCCCCCCGAGGGCCGCGCTGGCCTTGGCGAGGTCCTTCGGCGCTGTGGCCGTGTCCGACTTCTCGGCCGTCGCGCCGGAGGAATACGGCGACGTTTACGTCGTCCACGCGGCGTCGTGGGATGCGCTGGGGCCCTTAATCGACAGCGCCAAGAGGGTCTTGTTCATACCGGGGCTTCCGGGCGCCGAGCCGCCGCCGGGCGCGATAGTGCTCACGTGCAAGAGGCTGGATGTATGTAGCCGGGCGGATTGCCTATGCGGAGGAGCGCTACGGATTTAGTCCTAACCACCAGCGCCACGAGGATGGGCGTCGAGGCCTGCGCGGACTTAATAGACGCGGTCCTCGACAGAGTGGGGGCCCTCTACGTGCCTATACCGAGGGAGGTGTGCGAGGGGCGCCCGGCGGATTTGGGGTCCCTGGGCTGGATCCTCGAGCCTCTGCTCTACCTCTACCACGAGAGGGAGGGCCTCATATGCTACGGCGGCTTGGAGGAGCTGAGGCTTAGGGCCTTCGCGACGGCCAAGCTGGCGGGCCTCGCGGTGAAGGCGAAGGTCTTCGGCAAGATAGACTTGGGCGAGTGGGATAGGGCGCTCTTGGGCGTCGCCTCGGAGCCTCCCAGGCCCTCCTTGGCCATAGGCTATTTCGAGCCCGGCGTAGTGGTCTGCGGAGCCCCGATCCCCAACCCCTTGGAGCTCGCCGCGGGCCGCTGGCGCCTCCTCGGCCCGGAGCAGAAGATGCGTCTGGCGAAATATATAGTGCAGTTCCTAGACCTAGTGGTGTCCAGCATAAACATAGACGAGGCCTACCTCAAGCTCGCGGCCGACGAGGAGTATAGGCGCTTCGCCCGCGCCGTCATTCACCACATGGGAAATTGAAACCGCGCCGTCATTCCCGCGTAGTTTCTACGGAATTCGACTTAAGGGCCCGAAAAACAAGCCACACATGCCCAAACCCAAATCAATAATAATAGTAATAATGGCAATAGCTGTATTAGCCGCCGTAGCCGCGGCGCAGACCGCCACAGCCACTGCCTCGGCCGCTGCGGCGGCCTCCGCCATGGCCAACTCCACTTGTCCCCCTGACATAGCGATTAAGTGGTACGCCTTAATCACCTACGCCGCATACGCCTCGGGCCAGAGCCCCCAGGCGCTTATCGCCGAGGCCCAAGCCAAGGGCAACGTCACAGTAACGATATCGGGCGTCGAGGTCGTCATACCCTACTGCTCCCTCAACGCCACTACCCCCTCGGGCGCGAGGGTGGCCTTTATGCCGGCCGTGGGCGTCGGCGAGCTCAGGAAGCTGGGCCTCAACACCACCGCGGCTAAACAAGTCTTCGAGAGGCTGAAGGAGGCGAGGATGGAGGCCATGGCCAATTTGACGAAGTACCTAGCCCCCGTCGAGCACATGGGCTTTAGGGAGGCCGGGCTCGCCGTATTGAACGACTCCGGCTACAGAGCCGCGGCCGAGCTTAACGAGAACGCCTCGGCCGCCTTAAGGGCGTTGGCCGAGGTGCTGGCGAGGGCCGGCGCAAATGCTACGTTGGTCGAGGGGCTCAAGGCCTGGGCCAGCCTCCACAACGAGACGGCGCACGCGCTCCTGGAAATAAGGGCGCACGGAGGCGTTAGGGGAATTGAGGCCGCGGCCGCGGCCAACGTGACGGCTGCGCTGAGCGGCAAGGTGGGGCCGTCGCTGGCTCTATCCATGGTGAATAAGTCGCTGGCGTTGCTCAACGAGACCTTGGCGCTCTTAAGCGAGGTCAACGCAAGCCAGCAAGCCATAGCGGCGGTGAAGCTCGCCATGAGGGAGCACGAGACGGCGGTGGCTGTGCTGGCCAACTTATCGGCCGCCGGAGGGCCCAGCGGGATATTGAGCCAGCTGGAGCAAGCAGTGGCCGCCAACGGCGCCGTGAGCCCGGCCTTAGGCGAGCTGTGCTCCATGAACGTCTCGGCGTTGGTGGAGGGCTACGCCAAGAGCGGCTTGGTCAACGCCTCAGCGGCCTCGGAGGTGGCCCAGAGATATAGGGCCTTCTGTGGCCTCGCCGCTTCAGCCGCCGAGATACGCGCCGAGGGAGGGCTGGGGGGCATGGAGGCGGCGTCGGCCCAGTACTTCCTAGGCGCGGCTAACGGCACGATGGGCCTCGCCGAAGCCCAGTCGAGGGTCGCCGAGTCCCTCGCCCTGCTTAACAGAACTCTCCAGCTGCTGAGGGGGGTCAATGCCAGCCAGGAAGCCATAGCCGCTGTGGAGTCGGCCTTGAGGCACCACGAGGAGGTCCTCGGCGTATTGGCGCAATTGGCCGCCTCGGGAGGCTTGGGAGGAATAGCCTCAAACGTGGAGGCGGCGATGGAGGGCCGCGGCCAGCTAATGCCGAACATCGCCGTCCTCTGCGCGAACATCAGCTCCATCTTGGCCGAGCTCCAGGCGAAGGGCCTCATAAGCCCCTCGGCCGCCGCCGGCGTCTCGGCCAAATACGCGGCCCTCGGCGCCTTGGCCAACCTCACGGCTAGGAGGGGCGTGATGTTGCCGATGGTCGCAAACTTCGTGAAAGGCCACGGCGGACTCTTGAACATACTACAAAACTCCGCTTTACTTAATCAGCTGATGCAGATGTTGTCCTCCTTCGGCGTGTCGATAGGCGGCTTCGGCGTATCCGCCTCCACCGGCGTATCTACGACTACCAGCGCATCGGGCAACGTGACAATAACCGTATCTGGCGGAGGCGTTAGCATCTCCGGAGGCGTGTCGGGCAGCATGAGCGGCTCCGGCGGCATGGGCGGGATGGGCAAATGATACTCCTAAACCTCACAATTCCGCCGCTTTTGGTAATATTCCTAGGCCCGGCGACGCTCAGCAACATAAGCATGCCCGCGCCCAACGCCTCGGCCGTCGCGGCCTTCGGCCAGAGCGGCGCGCCTCTGCCGGCCTGGGCGTACGGCGGAAGGCTCTACGTCCTACAAGACGGGGGGCCCGCCGTGGTTGAATACGTCCCGGCCTATTCAAACTCCAGCGGCGTCTTGGAGCTGTCGCTCAACTTGCCCGAGCCGGCTATAGTGGTAGTGCCGCCCGGCATGATGCCCAAGGACGTGCCCGCGTATAGGCTAATTGCCGTCAACTCCAGCGGCACGTACATCGAGGTGGGGCCAGGCCAAGTCGAGCTGTCGTACTACCCCATAGCGCTCTCGATACCCTCTACAGCGACGGCGGCCACGGCCGCCTCTACAACTACGGCTCCGTTGCCCGCGGCGCCGGTCCCCGCCACGGCGCTAATAATAGCGGCCGTCGTCGTAATAGTTGTGGCCGTAGCCGCGGCGCTTCTGCTAAGGAAGCGCTAGTCCCCAACTTTCCCAAAACTTTTTGCGTACTCTTCGGGGGAATACCCGGCGTCTTCCCGCCTTTTTAAAAATCCCTGGGGTGAAATAGCCATGATCCGGGTCAAGATACCTAAGGAGGTCTTAAAGGCCTTGGAGGAGAGGGCGAAGAGGGAGGGGCTGACCGTCGAGGACGTTATCGCGGGCCTCCTCGAGGCCTATTTGAGGGAGAAGCTGGCGGCGGCCGAGGCGTTTTAGAGACGCCTCGCGAATAGGATATAGCGCCCGTGGAGCCTCTTAAACCCCTCGCCCCTAAGCGCGGTGACGTCGCCCTCGGCATCTACGGCCCCTCCGCCGAAGGAGAAGCGGCCTACATATAGGCCCGTAGCGCCTAGGCAGGGCCTCCCCCTGGCCAAGAGGTCCTCGGCTGAGAGGTAGGTGCAGACCCAGGGGTCGTCCGGGAGACAGGCAACGCCACCCGCCTCCCTCAGGGCCGCCTCGACGGCCTCCTCAGCCTCTCCCCCCTCTAGGCATCTAGCCGGCTGAGCCCTATCGGGAACTCCGCCGTATATTGAGCCGACCTCGGCGAAGCCCGCCTTGGCCACGGCCTTGAGGCTCGGCGTATTCCACTCGGCCACTAGGAGCGTCGCGACGCGCGCGCCGCGCCTCTTGGCCTCCTCGGCCATTAGGATCGTCATCTCGGTGCCTACGCCCCTCCCCCTGTGCTCCGGCCTAACCCTAAGCCCCTGCAAATAGGCCGATTCCCCGACCAGCCTCATGCCGGCGACCGCCAAGACCTCGCCGCCCTCCTCCAAGACGTACGCCTCGCCCCTCTCCACCCAGCCCCCTATCACCCTCGGCAGATAGTCGCCCCAGCTCCAAGTGTTCTTTGTGAACGACACTATCTGCGGTATGTCCTCGGGGCGGGCCTGCCTGAACTTAGCCACGGCGCTGGGGCCGGGCGCCCATTAATACATTGCGACCGTCCCCTCCCTCATTATCTTATAGTAGGCGTAGCGCGTGAGGGCCACGCCGACGCCTAGGTAGGCCGCCGCGAGCGCCGCCAGAGGGGCTATATATTGAGCTATGGCCGGGATGGGCGCAGCTGAGAGCATCGCGGCCCTTAAGCCGTCTAGGCCCCATGTGAGGGGCAGGGCGTAGCTGACGTAGCGTAGCCAGGGGGGCAGGGCCGAGACGGGGAACACAGTGCCGCCCAAGAGGTTCGAGGCCACAGAGGCGAAGAGAGCCACGGGGTTCCCCTGCTTGACTATCAAGACCACGGCGCCCGCTATTAGGTTTAGGCCCAGCGACGAGGCTATGTAGAGGGCCAAGACCGCAGCCGCCGAGAGGGGGTCGACCGCGAAGCGCACGCCGAGGGCGGCGCCGACCGCGAGCGTCAGAGCCGTTGGGACCGCGTTTATGGCTAGGCCCCAGAGGGAGGAGTAGGCCATTAAGGAGAGGGGGGAGAGGGGCGCCGCTATGTAGTACTCCAATGTGCCTATGAGCTCCTCGTTCCTTATGCGGCCCGCCAAGGTCGTTATCGCCGAGGAGAAGTAGCCCTGGAAGGCTATGCCCACCGTTATGAAGCCGAGGTAGTCCGGCGTATATTTGAGCAGGTGGAACGCGACCCCCATGAAGTAGTAGATGAAGAGCGGGATGACCCAGTTCACCACGTTGAGGGCCACTTGGGTCCTGTAGGAGGCCCAAACCTTATAGCCCCTAATCGTTATGAAGGCGTAGGCCCTAGACAGAGCCACTAGGAGGCGCCTCATAGGTCCCACCTCCTCCCCTCCCTCCTCCACTGGAGCCTGGCGTTGCCCCCGGCGGCGTAGGCCACGACGACCTCCATGTCCACGGCCTTTATCCTACCCCTGAGGCTCGCGTAAACCGCTGCGAACTCGTCGAATTGGTCCACGCCCAGCTCCACGACGGCCTCCCCCTCGCCTGTGGGCCTAACCTTGAACCGCCCGTCGAGGGCCGACACATCGCCTTTGACCAAGACCTTGAGAAGCTTGGGGGCCTTGGACTCTGCTATTATGGTCTTGTTCAAGTGTATTACGCGGGTCGCTATCCCCACCTCGGCCGGGTCGTGGGAGGCGAGCACGACCAGCCTCTCGCGGCCCAGCTCCGATATCCTCTTCAAGATCACGGCCTTGGCGTCTATGTCTATGCCGCTCGTGGGCTCGTCTAGGAGGAGGACGTCTGGGTCGTGCATGAGGGCTCTGGCCAGCTCCAGCCTCCGCATCATGCCCGTGGAGAATGAGGCGACTCTGTCGTGGGCCCTCTCCCAAAGCCCCACAGCCTCCAGGACCTCTCTGGCGCGCCGCCTCGCCTCGCGCAGGGTCATTCCGTACAACGCGCCGAAGAAGACCAAGTTGTCCAGCGCTGAGACTCTCCAATAGACGCCGCGGTCTTGGGGGGTCATGAAGCCGACCCGCTCCTTGGCCTTAGGCGTGTGGGCCGGGTAGCCGTTGACTAATACGGACCCCTCGTCCGGCAACAGTATACCCGCCATCAGCTTGAGGAGCGTGGTCTTGCCGGCCCCGTTGGGGCCTATCAACGCGACGGCCTCCCCCCTCCTGGCGGAGAGGCTGACGCCTTCGAGCGCCATAATTCTCCCGAACCTCTTCGAGACGCCCTCGACTATGACGGACACGATATATCGCCCCCTAAAAATTATTTAAGCAATAAGCGCGCGGGCCCGTGGCCAAGCGCGCGTTGGTCATAGCGCACTGCACTAAGGCCAAGAGGGTCGACTGGGCCAAGGTTAGGGAGGCCTTAGCGGCGGCGGGGCTCCCCATCCCCGGCATGGACTTAGACAGAGAGGAGGAGTATAAGAGGGCCTTAGCCGAGTTCGTCAAGCCGGCCGAGGAGATGTACGGCGGCTCCTTCTACGCCGCGAGGGCCTTAGCCGAGCGGTTGAGGGGGTGCGGGCTGGAGACGTCGCTCTACGTCATAAGCGCTAGGTACGGCCTAATCCCTGGCCGCAAGCCCGTGGTGCCCTACGAGGCCACGCTCTCCGGGATGGGGAGGGATGAGATAAGGGCTTGGGCCGAGGCGAGGGGGGTCCCCCAGGCGGCGCTGGAGCTCGCCGAGAAATACGACGTAGTGGCGCTGCTGCTCACTAGGCCATACGCCGAGGCGTTGGGGCCCGCGCTGGCTCAGCTCTTGGGGAGGGACGACGTCTACGCCGTCCTCCCCGCGGCTCTGGCCAAGGGCAGGGCCAACGTAGTTGTATCTAAGGGCCTATTCGCCAGGCGGAGGCAAGTCGAGGAGCTCGCCGAGATGATATGTAGCCGCTACGGAAAGTATATAGCTGGGCTGTAAAGGGCGCGGCGTGAAGCGCGCAGCGCCCCTGGCACTGCTCCTCGCGGCCGCCGCC
>JZWT01000052.1 GCA_000960885.1 Thermoproteus sp. AZ2
GATGATCCCCAAGAGCGTGTATATAATAGTTTTAGGTCTCATTTCCTAAACATAATAATTATTAATGGAATTGATATTAATAAGACAATAATAGTCAATATTAGTATAATTGTATTAGCATATCCCAAATATGTTTAAAGACCCTCGAGACGAATTATTGGACGTAGAGCTCCGTCCGCGTGAAGGCGGCGGGCATATTCTTCCTCTCGGCCCAGTCAAGCAGTTGCTTCAGCGTGGCGGCCGAGTGGTAGACGACGCGGGCTCCGTCGAAGAGGCCGTAGACCACGGTCTCGTTCCGCCTAATTATCCCCTTGCTCTTCAAGAGGTTCTCGAGCTCCGGGAGGGGCAGGTCGCCCTCGGCCTCCACCTCGACCCACTCCTTCCTGTCGGCGTCGTATAGGCGCGCCTTCATCGGTCAGCCTCGGGGGGGAAGTACCCGAACGACATATATATGGCCGGTATGTCGGCGATGCGGTATCCCTTCATGGCCTCGACCATCGGCTTGAGGTTGCGCCAGGAGGGCGTGACGAAGCGCAGGCGGAAGGGCGTGGGCGAGGGCGAGGCGAAGAGCTGGACCATGGCGGCCCCCCTAGCGGCCTCCACTAGGCCCAAGTACTCGCCTCTGGTGGGCCTCAGCTTCACGAAGGCCCCGTATATACCAGCTATCCCCTCCCGCCTGTAATTGGGGGCCGACGCCAAGAGGGACTCGTCCACTATCTCCCCCTCGGGCAGAGACCTCAAGGCCTCCCTAATCAGCCGGATGGACTCCTCTACCTCGCGCCAGCGCACTAGCTGGCGGGCCATGGCGTCGCCCGCCTTCTCCACCTGCACCTCGGGCTTCACCTCGGCGTATGCGTCGTAGGGGCGCGCGGCCCTCACGTCGTAGTCGACGCCGCTGCCGCGGAGGGAGGGACCCACGGCGCCAAGCTCCACGGCCCTCTTCGCGTCCAAGACCCCGACCCCCTCGAGGCGCATCTTGACGACGGGGTTTTTGAAGAACATGGTGTAGAAGTCGGGGAGCTTCGCCTCGAGCTTCCTCAAGAGGGACTCCAGCGCCTGCCTCCCGTCGGTCGTGAGATCGCGGCGGACTCCGCCGGGTATTGGGTAGGCCGCCGTGGTGCGCGCGCCAGCTATCTTCGCCTCGACCTCCGCTATTAGGTCGCCTAGGCCGAAGCCCCACATAAACGGCGTGGAGTGGCCGAGGAATATGGCGTGTATCGCCAAGTCGTATAGATGAGTCCTAATCCTGGTGAGCTCGGCCATAATTAGGCGTAGGTATTTGGCGCGGGGCGGCGGCTCTAGGCCGAGGGCCTCCTCGAGCGCGTGCATTAGGGGGAGCATAATGTTGGGGCTGTCCATAATCGAGGCCTTCTCGAGGAGGGGGCCCAAGACCCAGAATGGCCTTTTCTCGGCTAGCTTCTCTATGCCGCGGTGGACGAAGCCGGGGTCGGGCCTCACGTCCGCCACCACATCGCCGTTGACGACGGCGAAGAGCCTGAGGTGGCCGGCGCCGGGGTGCTGGGGGCCTATGACTAGGACTATCCCCCTCTCGCCCGGCGCTATCTCCTCCTCTCGCTCAACGAAGAACGTCTCACCGGGCTTGAGGTAGAAGGGCCACTCGGGCCTCCTCATAGGCTCTCCACCCTCCTCCTCTGCACGTCCTCTATGGCCTTTAGGAGGGCCTCAGGCGTCGGCGGGCAGCCGGCGACGTAGGTGTCCACGGGCACCACGTTGCTGGCGGGGACCATGTGGTAGGAGCCGTAGAAGACGCCGCCCTTGATGGCGCAGGCGCCCATGGCTATGACGAACTTGGGCTCGGGCATCTGCTCGTAGACCCATTTGACGAACTTCGCCATCTTCATC
Organism: Thermoproteus sp. AZ2; assembly: GCA_000960885.1. GTDB lineage: Archaea > Thermoproteota > Thermoprotei > Thermoproteales > Thermoproteaceae > Thermoproteus. The sequence continues at coordinate 1,864 of JZWT01000052.1, forward strand.
GTGATCGTGCCCTCGATGAGCAACAAATTGCTGTGGCGGGCGGCGGGCATGGGCAATGCGCCGTAGCGCTCCGCGTCGTAGGCTGGGCCGAAGAGGTGGCCGACCTCCACTCCGCAACACGCGGTCACTAGGTGCGGGGGCCATAGGGACCACTTAGTGCCCCACCGCGCCGCGAGGGAGGCGAGCCCTCTGAGGCCCCCCTCGGCTATAATGCGCCGTAGCCTCGACACAACTCCGCCGTTGGCCCTCCCGTCGCCGTCGGCGCTAGTCATGGCTCCACACGTCCCCTCCCACGGCCGCCATGACCCCCGCGACCACGGCTGTGAGGGCCAGCGGCGTTACCAAGTCTTGCTGAGCGGTCGAGTAGGCGACCAGCGCAAGCGAGGCCAAGGCCTCGAAGCTCGCGGCCGCCAACACGTAGCGTATGTATTGGATGACCATCCTGCGCCTCAGCCTGCCGTAGGGCGGATTCCCGGCCTCGAAGCGGAGCTCCTTGGGCTTGGTCTTGGCCCTAGGCGCGAAGAGCTTCGGCACCGCGTACAGCAGGGCCAAGCCGGCGGCGAGGAGGACCAAGAAGGCTATTGCGCCTACCATAGCCTCCACAGCGCAGAGACGCCTACGGCGGCGGCTGAGAGGAAGAGGAGCTCCCTCCAGCCCAGCCTAAGCGCTTGGTCGATGCGCATGCGCGGATATACGGCGCGTAGCAACAGCCAAAACGCCGTGAGGGCCGACGCCTTTAGGATATAGACGGCGATTCCCGCGATTCCCGCGAGCGGGGCCCAGCCGCCCAAGAACACCAAGGCCCCCAACAAGGCCATGGCGTAGAGCTTGACGTAGTTAGAGCCGTAGGCTAGCAGGAACAGCGAGGAGCCGTACTCGGTGTAGGGCCCCAGCACTATCTCGGCGTCTGCGTCGGGTATCTCGAAGGGGAAGCGGCTGGTGGCCATTGCGGTCGCGACCAGGTACACGAAGAAGGCGACGGGGTTGACGGCTATCCCGGGGAGGCCTTGCGCGTAGGTCGAGAGGTCCGTGCCGTATACCAACGCCATGGCCAGCAACGAGAGCACCAGCGGCACCTCGTAGGCGGCCTCCAGCAGAAGCTCGCGGAGCAGGCCTATGAAGGTGAACTTATCGGCCTCGGCCCACGCCATGGCCACGACGGCGGGCGTGGAGATAAGTATAATCGCCACGACGTAGAGGAGGCCGTAGCCGCTGGGTATCATGACTAGGCCGGGGCCCCCCGGTATGAAGAGGAGGGGCAGAGCCTCTACGAAGAAGACGACAGCCGGGAGCGCGGCGAATAGGGCCCTGTTCGTGTAGCTGGGCACCACGAGCTCCGAGAAGGCGAGCTTTAGGAGGTCGGCCACAGTCTGCAACACCCCGCCGAGCTTCTCCGAGACGTACAGCGGGCCGTAGCGCCACTGCACCTTCGCGGCCAGCTTCCTCTCGGCCCAGACGGCCAAGATCAAGTAGAGCCCCATGGTTATTAGGCCTGGGAAAAAGACGGCGGCGACCACGTCGGGGGAGGGGGCCAGAGCCTCATAGCAACGCCCTCCTCGGCCTCTCCCCCCTCTCCACTAGCTTAATGGCGTATTTGTCGAAGGTCTCCTCCACGCTGTGGTATATGAGCTCGTGCGCGTCTAGGTGCTTTAGGCTCCCCGTGGGGCAGGCGTCTACGCAGTAGCCGCAGAGGATGCAGCGGCCCCAGTCTATGCCGGGGTAGCGGCGCCCGTCGGGGCCCACGCTGAACTTCACGGCCTTGGCGGGGCAGACCACCTCGCAGAGGCCGCAGCTGATGCAAGTCGACAAATCGTTCACGATGTAGCCGCGGAGCCGCTGGCCGTAGTCCCTCTCCTCTCTGGGGTACTTAACGGTGATGGGGCCTTGCGCTATGTTCTTTAGGGCTACTGCGAAGAGGCGGAGGTGGTCTAGCATTGGGCCTCCGGGTCCACGGGGCCTATGTACTCGCCGCCGGCCATCTCGTTTATCCTCTTCACGTCCTCGTCTATCACCCTCTGCAGAATCTCTATGTGCTCGTCCTTTAGGTGGCGGAAGCGGCCCTGCAACTTCGTGAAGCACTTCACCGGCTTCCTCTTGGGCACGGGCACGGTCACGCGGAAGGCTCCGTGGTCGACCTCGTAGTTCACCCAGAAGCCCGTCTCGGTCGCCAGCTCCAGCACCCTCACGGCGTATTTGGGCTCGAAGCGCCAGCCGGGCTGGCATGACTGGAGTATGTAAGAACACGGGGCCCTCCTCCGCTATGGCCGCCGCCTTCTTGAACTTGTCGTACATATCGGCCAGATAGGCGGGGTTGGCCGTCGCGGCGTAGGGTATGCCGTGGGCGGCCGCTATCATGACCATGGGCTTTTTGTGCGTAATGTTGCCCGGCACCGCCCTCCCGGCGGGGGAGGTGGTGGCAGAGGCGAAGAGCGGCGTCGTCCCGCTCCTCTGTATGCCCGTGTTCATGTAGCCCTCGTTGTCGTACATCACGTAGATCACCTTGTGCCCCCTCTCCAACATGCCGCTCAGCGCCTGGAACCCTATGTCCGCGGTCCCGCCGTCCCCAGCGAAGACCACCACGTTTATCTTCCTGTTGGGGTCCACCACGCCGCGCCTCTTCAACACCTTTATGGCGGCCTCTATCCCCGAGGCCACGGAGCCGCCGTTGCCGAAGGCCACGTGTATCCACGGCACGGCCCAGTTGGTCCTCGGGAAAGTCACCGTCGAGACCTCGGCGCAGCCGGTCGGGTTCACCACCACGGTGTCGGGTCCAAGCGCCTTCAACATATGCCTAACTATGACGCCGATGGTGCAGGAGGCGCATAGGCCGTGGCCGGGCAGGAAGTACTCCTCCTCGGGCGCGTCGAAGGCGGGGTACTCGTACTGGGCCTCCTCGCCTCCCCCCGGCGCGGCGCCGGGCAGCTGGAGGCTTCTAACCTTCACCTCGACCTTCATGGCCCTCCCCTCAGCCCTATTGTGAACGGCTCCATGGCCCTGACCTCGCCGCTCAGCACCCTCTCGGCGGCCCTCGCGACGCCCCTAGAGTCTATTGTGCGCATGCCTATTGTGGCATATGCCGTGTACACGGGCTCTGCTAAGGTCGCGGCCACCTCAGTGGCGACGGGCCCCGCCACGCCGCCGTGGTTGAGGGCCCTATCTATCACGAGCACCTTCCCCGCGCCCCCCAGCGCCCTCCTTATGAAGTCCCTCGGCCAAGGCCTCAACACCCTCAGCTTGGCGGCCCCCGCCCTCACGCCCCTCTCCCTCAAGGCGTCGACGGCCTTTTTAACTACGCCGTATATGGAGCCGTAGGTGAGTATTATTAAGTCCGCGTCCTCGGCCCTATAGGTGGAGCCGAAGCCGTAGCTGCGGCCGAAGAGCTTCCCGTACTCCCTATCGGCCGCCTCCACGACCTTTACCGAGTCCTCCAAGGCCTTGTACGCCTGCCACCGGATCTCGAAGTACCACTCGGGGGTCCCCACGGCGCCCACAGAGGCCGGCCTATCCACGTCCAGCTGCCTCCAGCTCCTGGTGATGGGGGCATACTTGAGCACGGCCTCCTCGTCCTCCGGCACCTCCAGCGGCTGGAGCGTGTGGGATATCCAGAAGCCGTCGTAGGCCACGGCCGCCGGCAGGTGGACCGCCGGATCCTCGGCGACTCTATAGGCCTGTATCACCGTGTCGAAGGCCTCCTGCACGTTGCTCACCAAATAGATTATCCAGCCCAGCTCCCGCATGGACATTATGTCGCTGTGGTCGCCCCAGACGTTTATGGGCGCCGAATAGGCGCGCGTGGCCACGCCCATAACTATGGGGAGCCTCAAGCCCACGGCGATGGGCAATATCTCGTACATGAAGCCCAGCCCCTGGGAGCTCGTGGCGGTGAAGACCCTGGCGCCAGCCGCCGAGGCCCCCACGACGGCCGACAGCGCCGAGTGTTCGCCCTCCACGGGGATGAACTCGGCGTCGAGCTCGCCGTTGTTCACGAACTCGGCCAGCCTCTCCACGGCGGGGGTCTGGGGCGTGATGGGGTACGCCGCTACGACCTCCACCTTAGCCATCTTAGCCGCCAAGGCCACCGCGTGGTTCCCCGTCAGCGCGATGCGCCTCTGCTTTACCGCCGTCTGCAGCTCCGCCGTCATATCTCCCTGACCATGGTTATTGCCCCCGTGGGGCAGACGTCCGCGCATATGCCGCAGCCCTTGCAGTAATCGTAGTTGAACTCTATCTCCTTGACCCTCACGGCCTTGCCGCCCTTCTCCACGTCGCGCCATACCTCCAAGACGGCGTCGTCTGGGCAGAAGAGCCAACACTTCCTACACATTATGCACTTGCTGTGGTCTATTATGGGCTTCTCTGTGCGCCAAGAGCCCGTCTTGTAGCGGAGGCTGCTGCCGGGGTAGACTACGCCGGCCTTATTCACCTTCTGCCAAGGCACTAGCTCGTAGGGCCCCGTCAAGAATGCCGAGGTCGTCGGTATCTCGACCGCCTCCCTGGCGCCGCCTGCGCCCTTGGCCTTTATAACTACGACGGACTCGTAGGCCTCCTTAGCCGCGGCGAAGTTCGCCTCCACGGCCTTCCCCAGCTGGGCCTCTAGGGCGTCCCTTATGGACTCGAGGCTGGGGAAGCCGAAAACCCGCGAGAAGACTCCGGCCAGGGGCGCGTTGGGGACGGCCAACTTCACATGTTTTAGTGCTATCCCTATCCCGTCGACCACCGCTATGTTCACGTCGTCGCGGCCCACCAGCTCCGCGACCTTCTCGGGCTCCTTGCCAGAGCTCACCAGCACGTATCCGCCGGGCTTCACGGCGTCTGTTATTATCTTCATGGGCTCCAACAACTTGTCGTCGAGGAATATGGCCACGTCGGGGGTCTTGATGGGCTCGGGGGAGTCCTCTAGGTAGTCCGTCAAGGTCAAGAAGGCCTTAACCGGCGCGCCTCTACGCTCTGCCCCGAACTCGGGGTTAGCCAAGGCGTATAGCCCGTCCCTAATAGAGGCGTGGGCTATGAGGTAGACCGCGGTGACCACTCCCTGCCCCCCGCGGCCCACCCACACTGTTTCTAACCTCATATGTATACCCTCATTTTTTCTATAAAAATTTTCTTACTGTCAACCTAAACCTCCTTAATAGTCCAAAAACAAAAACAAAATTATAGTAATGATAAAACATTGATAAACCAGAGGGGGGCTAAGGCGCCCACGACTACCGCCGCAACCGCCGCTATGGGGGGCCTGGCGCCGCCCCCGCTCCCGGCGCTCGAGGCGAGCCTGGCGTAGTAGGGTATCATGGCCGCTATCATGGCCAAGAGGTATATGGTCCAGGCGGGGCCGTAGGCCTTGGAGGCCTCCACCAACAAGACCAGCTTGGGCCAAAAGCCCAGGAGGGGCGGGGCGCCCACGTTGTTTAGGGCCAAGGCCCACGCCGACCACTTGGGGCCGGGCGAGGATAGGTGGGAGAAGAGGCCGGCTATCCCCACGGCGTCTGCGAATATTAAGAAGGCCGAGAGGGCGGGGGTTATGGGGTAGGCGAAGGCCGCGAAGCCCGCCTGCACCACGGCGGCGTAGGCCAGAATCCGCCTAAAGTCTGCGGACGTCAAGGCGCCCAAGTTCCCTATCAACATGCTCGCCGCGCCCACCGCCAAGGCCGCCCAATAGGGCGGGGAGGCCGGGATGAGCAAAAGCGCCAGCGCCGAGGCCAGCTTAGTCAAGCTGGACACCAGCACGAGGCCCTCGGGGGCCGATCTGCCGTAAACGTCGGGGACCCAGATGTAGGCGGGGAAGGCGCCGAGCTCTATCAATATACCGGCGAATATTAGCAGAGACCCCAGCTCGCCGCCTGCCGAGAGGCCCACTATTATGAAGCTGACGGAGGCCGAGGAGACTATGAGGTATCTGAAGAGCCCCTCCAAGCTCCCGGGGTCTAGCCCGGCCGCTATCAGGGCCCCCGGCGCCGTCGTCGCCAATAAATACCCCAGAGCCTTTAGGTAGGGCTGGGGCTCGGCCATAAGCACGGCGCCGACGGCAGCCATGGCTGAGGCGAAGCCGGCGTAATTGCGCAGAGCGCCGCGGGGGACTAGGAAAAGGCCTAGGGCGTAGGGCAGAAGCAAGAGCGCGGCGCCGGGCGAGGCGGCTGTGGCCAAGGCCCACCCGGCGAAGGCCAAGAAGGCGGCGTCTATCGCCACGGCCCAATCGTATTTGCGCGTAAAAGCCCTCGCCACTAGATAGGCGGAGGCCACGTATTCCACAAACGCCGGCTCTATCATAGCAAGAACAGGGCGACTACTACTGCGAGGGCCGCGGCGCCCACGGCGTATAGGTAGGTCTCAACGGCGATAGATGAAATCCTCTTAGACGCCGCCATGACGGCTGAGGGCACAGAGGAGTGGAATGCTGAATCTACGGCGAAGTCGGCGCGGGCTACGGCCCTGGCGGCCGCTAGGAATCCGCGGGGGATGGACCAAAGCGCCGAGTCCACGGCCGAGTCGCCTAGGCCGAAGGACCTAAACGCCGAGGCCGCCGCTGAGCCGACCTCGGCGAACGCCACGGGCAAATACAGCCGCCTGGCCAAGGCCTCCACGTGCGGCGGCTTGACCAATACGGCGCCGGCGAGGGCCAGAAGCCAGAGCGGGTCGAAGCGGTAGGAGAGCGGGTAGAGGGACATGAGCGAGGCGACTAGGGCTAGGGCCGATAGGGGCGACGGCCTCCCCTCGGTCTTCGCCAGCAACAGCTTCCCCACGACGTAGCCGAAGGTCAGCGCCGAGAAGACCTCGGCCCAGAGGGGCATTTGGGACTTGGCCAAGCCGCCGAGGGGCATAAAGCCCAGTAGATTGGCCAGCGCCACGGCTATAGCCGCCTTGGCCAACGGCGAATAGCCGCTTGGGGTCCTAGTCCCCTGCTCGTGTATCCCCTCGCCCACCGCCATGAAGAGCGCCGCCTTGGAGTAGCCGTGGGCCATGACCAGCGCCGCCGCGGCCGCGGGGGATTCCACGGCGAGGGCTGTGGCGAGGCCTAGGTAGGACGCGGTGGAGGAGGCCAAGACGACCTTGGGCTCCCTCTGCCAAAGCGCGACTACGCCTCCGTATAGGGCTGTGGCGAGGCCGACCGCCGTGGCGTAGGGCCAATAGGGCGCGAGCGCCGGTGAGAGGCGGAGGAGCAGTATGGGCCCGGCGGCCACCATAGTGGCGCTGTGTAGGAGAGCCGACACCGGCGTCGGGGCGGACATAGCGGTCATGAGCCAGTCGGTGAAGGGCAACTGCGCCGACTTCACGAAGGCCGCGAGCATAACGGCGGCGGCCGCTAAGGGCGGGAGGACGCCCCACTCGCCTATATTGGGCCCGTAGAGGGAGGCGCCCTGTGCTAGGCCTATCAGCAACGCCGCGGTCCCCAGCTCCACCGTCGCCATGGCCCTAAGGGCTGAGTCAGAGGGCCTCCAGAGCCAAGTTATGCCGGCCCTCCTGGCCCCGTCCCCGACCCAGCCCCTATCCTCGTGCTCCTCGTGGGTCAATATCAACGCCCAGCTGGCCGCGTCTAGGCCTCCCCAGCCCGCCGCGACGACGAGCCAGTTGTCGCTGGCCAAAAACGCCAGCATGGAGCCGTAGAAGGCGTCCATCCAGCCCCAGTACCAGCCCCTCTTCTCCACGTCTATATACCATAGGGAGTAGATTGAGATGATGAGGTAGAGCGAGTTCAAGAGGAAGACGAGGGGGTTTGAGAGGCCCGTGAGGGCCAGCAGGGCGGCTGAGGCGGCCACCGCGGCGTAGCCCCTCCTAGTCGCCGCGTCTACTATTGCCGCCGCGAAGGGGAGGGCCAATAGGTAGGGGTTCATAGCCACGGGATGGCGGCCATTAGCGCGTAGGCGGCTACGGCCGAGATCAAGACGGCGGCCTCCATGGAGGCCGGAGCATGGAACTCGCCCCTCCCCGGCTTATAGAGCTTGTCGAAGAGCCAGAAGTTGTATATCGCCGTGGCGAATAGGGCTATGTACAACAGGGGCGCCAGAGGCGCCGGCGATGAGACTGCCAGAAGCGCCTTACCCAAGAGGCTGAGCCCGAAGACCCCGGCCAGCGCTATTAGGCCCAGAGCGGCGCCGGCCATTACGGCGGAGTTCCACTTGACCTGCCCCAACCTCCTGCTCCCCTGCGAGACCACGTATACGCCGGAGAGCATGAAGAGCGAGGCCTTGGCCAAGGCGTGGCCTATGAACAACGCGGCGGCGGCCCTATAGTCCCCGAGCGCGGCCGCGGCCAAGAGGAGGCCCATATTGGCTATGGTCGAGTCCGCCAAGGCCCTCTTCATGTCCTCCTCTCTGAAGACTAAGAGGGATCCGTATATTGCCGTGACGGCGCCGTAGGCGGCGAGGGCGTAGGCCGACACGTCGGTCAGTGGCAGGAGCCGCCAGATCCAATACGCCATGAGGCCCACGTGTACCGGCGAGAGCAGGGCCGAGAGCGGGGTGGGGGCCTCGGCGTGGGCCCAGGGGAGCCAGAAGTGGACGCCGGCGGTCCCCATCTTCACCAATAGGCCGAACACCAATAGCGCTGAGGCGAGGGGCGCGAATCTGGCGTAGGGCGGCGCGTATTGGCCCATCAAGGCGGCGCCTATTAAGGAAGGCTATTGAGCCTATCTGGGACCAGATGAAGAACATGATGGCTATCCTGGCCCTATCGCCGTACCCGAAGTAGTAGATTAAGACGAAGGCCGTTATTACGCTGAGCTCTAGGGCTAAGAAGACCATAATCAAGTTCTCGAAGGCCACGATGAGCTCGAGCGATATGGCGTAGAGCGCCAAGACCCCGTAGAACCATTTGCCCAAGCCCCTGTGCTCCACGTAGGGCTTGGAATAGGCGATGACCAGGGCCCCCAGGAGCGCGGCCGTCAAGAAGAAGGGCTCGGCGAGTCCCCCGAAGCTCAGCTCGACTCTGCCTATGTAGGGCAGCTCGCCTAGGTCTATGGCGCGCCCGGCCTCTAGCGCCGTCGCTAATAACGAGGCGACCGCGGGGGCGGGGCCTAGCCTAAAGGCGAGGAGGGCCAGCGCTATGGCAGCTATGAATATGGCCAGCTCAATCATGGCTCCTCAGCCTAAACGCGGCGCTATTAGGAGCACGGTCTCTGCGACGCCCGCGGCGGACGCGGCTACGGCCATGTTTATATCGCCCGCAGCGACGGCGGCCGCCACGGCGCCGAGGACCAACAACTCGGCGCCTATTATATAGCGCACGTGGTCCCTCGCGGTTATTATAGTGGCCAGCCCGAGGGCCATGAGCACCAGCGCTATGACCATCTCTTGGTCACGGCCACGCCTATTATTAGCGCGAAGGCCATCGCCAAGGCCGCCGGCAGAGCGGCGTCTTGAGACACGGCTGAGGCGGGCTGTGTCGGCGAGCCCTTGAGCAACGCCAGCGCGGCGACCGGCGCGGCGGCCAGCGCCAGAGGGGTTAGGCGGCGCGGCTGGGCCCCCTCGCTTAAGCCAGCCGCGGCCACCACGACCAGCGCTAAGGCCGAGGCCACGTACATCAACGCGACTAGGAGGAATAGCGGCTGTAGGCCCACAGCCAGGGCCATAGAGGCGACCGTTAATCCCACCGCGAAGAGCAAAAGCGCAGACCAGAGGTTGTCCCTGGCCGCCATCGCGGCGGCCGCGAGCGCCGCCGAGACGATTAATAACGAAAGGATTAACTCCATGTGCGCCTCGCCAGCTTAATTTATATCTTTTTCCAATGTGTTATAGAAAAGATTTCAGAGTCTCTTGTTAGAAATTAAATTGATAAAAATTATAAAGAAGAATAATATCTAAATTTGGCCACGCGCGCTAGGGGCCAA
>JZWT01000053.1 GCA_000960885.1 Thermoproteus sp. AZ2
GTGAGCCTCGGCAATTTAACCGAGCCGCACGCGTCCTCTATGCCTTTTACGACGTAGTCGTTCACGGCGGCGCCCCCAGACACGTAGATCGGGCCGCCGCCCGCGCACGCCACTTCGCCCAAGGCCTTGCCCACGGCGTATTGGGCAGTATAGGCGACGTCTCTACGCGGCGCTCCGGAGAGGTACGCCTCTAGTAGTTCGGCGAAGAGCTCCGCCGTATCCACGACGTTGCCCCTTATATGCGGCTCTATGGGGAGGGGCCTTCCGCCTCTAGCCGCGGCCTCTAGCTTCATCGCCGGCTCGCCCTCGTAGGTCCTCTCCTTAGCTATGCCTAAGGCCGAGGAGACGGCGTCTAGGAAGCGCCCCAGGCTAGTCGTGTAGAGCGCGGCCGAGGACGCCAACTTGACCAATATATGTGCGTCTTCCGCTCCGATTTTCCGCAGTAGGGTCTCTGCCTCATCGGCCCCTCTGGCCGCGTATAAAAAGGCCGCCGCCATCCTAATGGGCTTAACGGCGGCGGCGTCTCCGCCCGGCATCGGGACAGGCCTCAAATGGCCGATCCTCTTGAACTCGGCGCCGTATACCTCCAACACCTCCCCGCCCCACGCGGAGCCGTCTAGGCCGTAGCCGACTCCGTCTATGGTTATGGCCGTGAAGGGGCCCGCCTCGCCGTATTCGAGGGCTGCGGCGAGGGCGTGCGCGTGGTGGTGTTGCACCCTAGCCGCCTCCGCGCCCATCTCTTCGGCCCAACGGAGGCAGAGCCACGTGGATGAGTAGGATGGGTTTAAGTCGCAGGCCAGCACCGGCTCCTTTATTTTGTACACCTCGGCGAACCACCTCAACTCTCTGTCCAACTCCATGAGCGCGTCGAAGTCGTCGGTATCGCCTATATATTGCGTGGGCACGACCCTGGACCCGAAGGCCACGGCTCCGGCGTTGGCCAGCTCCGCCCCGAAGGCCACCACAGGCCTCTTAAACTCGACGGGGACTTGAGCCACACGGGCGCGTATCCCCTCCCGCGCCTTAGGAAGACCCAGCGCCCGTTAGTGCGGCGGAGGACGCTATCGTCTACCCTATGGGCTATCTCTAAGCCGTGGTCCAAGAAATAGTCGGCGATGCCCTTGAGCTCCCTTAGGGCGCAGCTCATATCCTTGCACATAGGCCTTCCGTGGACGTTGCCCGAGGTCATTACGAGGAAGCGGTCCTCCACGCGCTCGAGCAGGTAGTAGTGCAGCGCCGAGTACGGCAGGAGGACGCCCTCCTCGGCTAGGCCGGGCGAGACGTATTTAGAGGCTGGGCTGTCCTCGCGCTTGGGCAGCAGGAGGATGGGCCTCTGCGGAGATCTAAGCATTGCGAAGGCCTCGCCGTCTAGATAAACCAGCTTGTCCACGGCGTTCTCCAACGCCATCACCGCGAAGGGCTGTTGAGGCCTCCGCTTCCTCTCCCTAAGCCTCAACACGACGTCGTCGTCTGAGGCCAAGGCGGCTAGATGAAAGCCGCCGAAGCCCTTGACGGCCACTATATTGCCCTCCTCTATTAGCTTCGCCGCCTCGGCGACCGGGTCGTCGGCTAAGACGGGCTTCCCCTCCCCATCCCTCAAGACTACTCTGGGCCCACATTGGGGGCACGAAATCCCTTGGTAGAAATAACGGCGCAGGCCCCCGGCCTCAAGCGACGAGTATTCCCTCTCGCAGTCGGGGCATAGGCCGTATCGGGACCAAGAGGTGTTGGGCCTATCGTAGGGGAGCCTCTTGATTAGGGCGAAGCGGGGGCCGCACCAGCTACAGGAGATGAAGAGGTAGCGGCTCCTCCTATTACGCGCGTCCCTGAACTCGGCGAGGCAGTCGTCGCATATGGCTAAGTCCGGCGGGATGGCCGATGGCTCCCTCGCCTCCTCAGAGCTCTTGATAATTTTAAAGCCGGTCAGGCCCTCGGGCGCCTCCTCATAGGCCTTTAGCTCCTCAACGGCTATCGCGGCGGGCCTATTCCTCTTGAACTCCTCGAGGAACTCGTCGACGCCCTCGCCCTCAACATAGATCTCCACCTCGCCGCCGCCTAGGTTGCGGACGTAGCCCGCTAACCCGAGGCGCCTCGCTAGATGCTCTACGTATGGCCTAAAGCCCACCCCCTGGACAATCCCCACTACGTAGACCCGCAAGGCCTTCATCAACAAATGCGCGGCACCAGCTCCCCCCTCGGCGGCTCCACTATGCGGTATCCCCCAACCTCCGTCCTGGCCAAGACCACGCCCTTGTACCTACCGCCCTCCCTCACCTCGCCGATAATCTCCGCGTCTGGAAAGCCGGCCGCCCTCAAATCCCTTAGGAAGTCCTCGGCGACTGCCCCGGGCACCGAGAAGACGGCAGCGCCCTCGGAGGCGAGGTTTAAGGGGTCTATGCCCGCGTAGTCCGCGACAGCCCGAGTCTCGGGTCTCACCCTCACCTTAGACTGGTCTACGACTATGGCTACGCCGCCGGCCTTAGCCCAATCGTTTAACACCATGGCGAGCCCGCCCCTTGTGGGATCCCTCGCCGCGTTTATCGCCTCTCTATACTTCTCTATTAGGGGGTAGAGGTCCATGAGGGGTCTCACATCGCTTTTAGGCCCTCCGCCGAGCCCCAGCCTCTCGGCCAAGACGACTGCGCCGTGGTCCCCCACCGGGCCTGTGACCACTACGACGTCGCCGGGCCTCGGCCTATCCACTATGATTTTGCCCTCGGCCACGCCGACGCCCACAGTAGTTATTACGATCTTATCGACTTGCCCCTTAGGCATGACCTTGAAGTCGCCGCCTATTAGGGCTACCCCCAGCCTCTCCAGAGTCGAGATGAGCGATTGGGTAATCCTCTCTAGGTCGGCCAACGGGAACCCCTCCTCAACCACTATGGAGTCCAACAACGCCACTGGTCTGCCGCCCAGCATAAGCACGTCGTTTATGCTGCCGGAGGCCGCCAAAAGGCCTATATCGCCGCCGGGGAAAAACGGCGGATAGACCGTATACGCGTCGACCGTGACCACGAGCCACTTCTTCTCCCCTATGGGTATAGCCGCTGCGTCGTCTGGGAAGTCTAAGCCGAGGCCCCCCTCGCCCACCTTCTTCAGCGCAACCCTCGAGAATATCAGCTTCTCTAAGAGCTCCTCGGTCTCTACGCCGCCGGCGCCGTGGGATAGCCTAATCATAGCAGGACTATTTGGGCGTAGGGCTGGGCTATGTCGCGGAACCTCGCGTACTGCCTCCTATCCGAGAAGTGATAGGGGACCGCGATGGCGGGCTTAACGGACATGACCGCGTCGGCCGCCTCCTCGGGCGTCATGACGGAGCCGCCGCCGATGGGCACGGCGAATATGTCTGGCCTCTTCACCGAGACGACCTCGGGCGTGAGGTCGGTGTCGCCCGCTACATATATCTTAACCCCGGCGGCCTCTACTAAATAGCCGTATCCAGAGCCCTTGGGGTGGGGCGCCGAGCCGCCGATGCGCTTAGTTATATTATAGGCCGGTATCGGCTTAACCCTAAAGGGCCCCAGGAGGAGCTCGCCGTCTATGGGCTTGAGGCCCTCCACGGGCCCGTAGCCGGCCGCCCCCTGCACGTAGTGGTGTGAGTGGGTGAAGACCGCGTAGGAGCAGCCGACCGCGTCTATGCATAGGCTCGAGCCGCCGGCGGCGATCTTGAAGCCGAGCCCCTCCCTCTCCAGCCCTACGCCCCGATATATTAGCCTCACCATACCGCGTACTGTCCGTGCTCCACCTCGAGGGAACCCTCGGCGTATCTCCTCGCCCTCTCTAGAACCGCCTCAAAGGCCTTCTCCGCCTCCTTGGCCGCGGCCTCTTCGTCTTCGCCGCTCAGCCTGGCTAAATCCCGGAACATATCGACGTATTGCCTCTTCATCTCCTCTAGGCTCTCTAGGTCTAGGACGGAGATAATCACGCCGGCGTGGGCCAAGACCAAGGAGCCCGGCGCAATCTTGGCGTTCTCAATGCCTATTACCACGGGGCGGGGGACGCCGTCGCCTAAGTCGACCAACGCCGTGTCGCCCTCGACCTTAACAACCACCGCAGGCACAGCCCAACACACTAAAGAATGCAAGAAGGAAAAAATTAGGGTTATTCCAGAGGAAAAGAAGAGGGTTTTTAAAGCCCGCAGGCGTTGGAGACCAAGCGCTCTACTACTCTCACTACGCGGCCCGCCTCGCCCTTAACTTCTGCGTGCACTGCGCAGGCCAGGCAGGGGTCGAAGCTGCGGATAGCCCTCACGAAGTCTAAGCCGGTCCACTGGTCGGGCGGCGTCTCCTCAGTCACCCAGCTATTCAACACCGACATCTCGAAGGGCCCGGTGCATTGGCTAGACCACGGGCCCGTACAGCGGTTGTTGGCCGGCGAGACGTTCTTAGTGGTAGGCGCCTGGTATTGATAATTGGCTATGCGGCCGCCGCTTTGAACAAGCCAGTGCTGGACGGTGCCCCTCGGCACATGCCACCAGCCGAAGCTGTAGCTAAACGAGGGCCACTGTCCGTAGGACCAACGCATAGACGTCTCCGTCTTGCCGGCGGCCAGGAGTGCCAACGCCTCCTCTAAATAGGCCCAGGCTATGGCCGTGACCATGGCCAAGTGGGTCGCGCGGGCCAATACCCTCTCAATCGTGGTGGAGTACTTGGGCAGATCCCAAGTTATGTCCAACGCCTGGGAGGTGCCAGAAGGCAGCTGAGGCTCGACGGTGCCGCCGGGCAGGTGTATGGTCAATGTGCTCCCATTGCTCTCCCAAGCCGTCACGCCGGCCAGCTCGAACTTAGTAGACGCCAGGGTATCTATCCACAACTGGGAGATGGGGTTCGTCTCTATAGGCGCTATCTGGCCGCTGTAGGAGCCGCTTAGGAACAATAGGCGCGGCTCTGCGTCCCAGCTGTATTTGCCCGCGAAGTCGACGGCGCCGGGCTTAGGTATAGTTGTTTTGTTCCACGGGTGATAGGGCAACAAGTCGCTCCTCCCGCCGACTAGCGCCTGGCCCGTCGGATCCTCGCTTATCCAGCCCGTCGGCGGCGCTATGTTGTGCTTGGCCCAGTCGACGTAGAACGACGTGTCGACGAACTCCAGCCACCCGCGGTTGGTCTCCAACATGCTCGTGGTGACTAGCTGGTTGCCCACCGCTACGCCAGGCTTCTCGGCCCTCGCCCTATATACGTCGTCTAATTGCTCATACAGCTTCCTCCAATCGCCGTTGGCGCTGGCGGCGGCGTTGTAATAGACGTCTGGGTGGTCGGCCCAGCCGGCCGCGAACTCTATGGGCGGGTCGTGGGTCTTCCCCTCCTCCCAATAGCCCAAGCCCTTATAGAACTCGTAGATGTCGCGCCATATGGCCCAGACGAATTTGACCCAAGCGGTCAACCTGCTCAGCCTAGTGTAGTACTCCTCGAATAGGGAGGCGCCCAGGCTTAAGTCCGTGCTTATGCCGCCGGGTATAAGCGTCGACGGGTGGCTGTGGCGGCCGTATATCAATACGCCGGCCTCCCTAGCTATGCGCTGGTAGTAAACGGTCCACTGCCATATCTTGCCTTGTATGGGGTTTAAATCGGCCATTATATCGGCGATAGTCCTATACCCGTGTATATCGCTGTATTTGGCCGGCGTCGACTGGGCCTCTTGCCACACGCTGGGGGTCAACTTGCTGACGATCATCTCGCTGTAGTCGGGGCCGCCCAATAGGTTCAAGATAATTGAGTGGTCGTAGATGTAGTCAGTCATGGCGTAGGCCAACGCCCTCAACGCGACCCCCATGGGCTTAGGCGCCAGGCCCGCCGCGACGTCGGTCGCCACAACGGAGGCGTTTGCGTGGGCTGCGCCACAGACTCCGCAGGAGCGGCTAGTTATAGCTATGGCGTCCTCGGGCGCCCTCCCCCTCAGTATTACCTCAAAGCCGCGGAACATAGTTGCCACGGTCTTGGCATATGTGACGTGCTTAGTCGAGGAATCTACCTCTGCATAAAGCGCTAAATGTCCCTCTATTCTTGTTATTGGATCTATCCAAATTTTTATTGTACTCATGTAATATAATTAAGAGAAAGTATTTAAAAATCTTTCGGTTTAGGGTTTAGCGGAGGGGATATATAGTGAGACTTGGCTCGACGAGCCCTGGCCCGAAATGGCTTGATACCACAGCGGGTGCTCCGTCTTAACTCTAGGCTCCGGGATTTTGCCGTACACTATCGTGGTATCTATGGGGAAGATGTCGGGCCTTAGGTGCTTTATGCCGACGTGTACTACGGCCAAGTAGCTGACCGCCAAGACGGCCTCTTCGGTGTGCATTATATAGGGTATACCGCCTAGGACATTGCCGAAGACCGCCATTATGGCGCCGGGGATGCCCAACACCAAGATACCCCAATAGACGCCGAAGTAGTCGAAGTAGTCTATGAACGTGTATTTGCCGGTGAGCTTGAAGGGGTTCCAGCGCTCGCTGGGCTTCGCGAGCCAGACGAGGGTATATCCAAGCTGTTTTAAGAAGTAGGGTATATTGAAGGCGTTCGCTATCTTGCGCGTCGGGTCTAGTATCGGCCTCTTGTATACGGCCCTATCTATTAGCTCCTTGACTCCGTAATAGCCGAAGTGGACTGTGACCAATACCCCCATTATGGCCCCTGAGATTACGTGGATTAGGAGTATGGGGGGCTTTAGGAACCCGCTGGCGCCGAGGGCCTCGGCGAAGCCGTTTAGGCCCCAATATATGGAGTTCCAATAGGGCAAGTTAGAGTAATACATGGCGAAGCCCGTCAACGCGCATATGATAAACGTCGCGAAGAGCAGCCAGTGCTGTGCCCTCTGCCACGGCGACAGCTTGACCAACGAGGGAGCGTCCCCCACGCGCTTCCACCGCCTGAAGTGGGGCGCCGCCCTCCCGAACCACAAAATGACGATATAGGTTCCCAATATTAGCACCAATAGGATTAATACTTCAAATAATGCAAATATTGCATAATACCACCAATCTAGGCTGAATATATTAAATGGAGTTGAGAGGAGCTTAGCGAAGACCTCTGGAAAAGTCAAGCGGAAGCCCGACGGTATTCCGGCGAATTCTAACGTGTAGACCCAAAACCAGGTGCCGCCCGTGATTATGGCTAGGGCTATTCCGTCGATAACGAGTAGCGCTACGTCGCGCCCCCTCATTTCTGCTCCTTCTTTTCGCCCTCCCCCTCTTTCTTTTTGCTTAACGCCGTTGCGGCCGCCGCTATGGCGCCAGCCACGATGCCGCCTATGCCTACGCCCAACGCCACATCCGCCGCAGCCGATCTGCCCACCGGCGTGAAGTTCATCGGCTCGTAGAACGGCTCGAAGTGGTCCGTGAAGCCGGGCTGCGTACAGCCTATGCAGACTCCGCCCGTCCTGGTAGGTCCGCCGACGCCGGCGACCCAACCCACCTTATTCCACGGGCAGTGGCTCCAAGGCCCCTTACAACCCACCGAGTATAGGCAGGCGGCGTTGGGCTGGCCTGGGTATTCTCTATATACGCCGGCTGCGTACCACGCGGCGCGCGGGCACTGTTCGTGTACCGTGTTTTGGAATATGAAGAGGGGCCTCGCGTATTCGTCTAAGAAGCTCTTGCGGTCTAAGACGCTCGCCGGCAGAACGCCCAACGCCACGAGCGCCATCAGCGCTATAGTCCTAAGCATACCGTTGCCGTTTGCGGGGCATCCCGGCACGGCGACGGCCGGCTTGATCGTCGCGAAGTCGGGGACGCCGCCCTCGTCTATGTATTTCCGGAATGGCTCCACCTCAGGCTGGAAGTAGTCCTGGTGAATGGCCCCCTTAATGCCCTTCACCGGGTCGTCGAAGAAGCCTATTGGCGCCCGTCACGTTGTTGGGGTTCCACGTTAGTGGCTGGACTGTGCTGAACATGGGGGGCGGCTCCAGGATCTTGTTGGCGGGTATTCCGCCATAAGAGGCGCAGTTGCCCACGGCCACCACAGCCAGGGCGTTTGTCAAGAGCTTCTTGAGCCACTCGGTGCACGTATAAGGCCCTATCGCGCAGTAGAAGCCGTTGCTCTCAAACATGCCGCCCTGATAGTCCTGGGGGAATGAGCCCTCTAATATCAACACATACGGGCCGTATTTGCCCGCCGCCAAGTCCTCTAAGGATCTTCACCGCTGTACCCGGCGGCGGCGAGGTCTGCCAGATGCTGGGCTGTTGCTCGGCTTGTGAAGGCGTTTGGACCTCGACGGCGCCCCACTGAGGCATTACGGTCTCGTGGAAAATCAGCCTAACGGTGCCGGGGCCTACCAGCGGCGTGGTGCCCAACAACACATCGGTTAGGGAGGGGTCGGTGGCCTGTATAATCGACGTGGTGTTGCCGGCGCAGTCTTGCGCCTCGAACCACACTAGGTTTATCTGGCCGTCGCGGACAGCGTCGCCGAACGCCTTGACGAGGGCGCTCCAGTTTAAAGAGGCCAAGAGGCCGGCGGTGGCGCCGAGCTTAATGAAGTCCCTCCTGCTTAATTTCCCCATGGCCCCCACATTACGGCGTTTTTTAAAACTAGCTCCAAAAAGCTATGGACTTTAAAATAACTATATAATATTCTTTTTAAAATTAATTTTTTGTAAAAGCTCCTCTAAAGATTCTTGCCTCATCTGGGCCGGCTGGCCTAAATCCATTAGAGAATCGAGGACGTCCTTATTCGCGGCCAGCTTCACCTGATCGCTTAGCAAAGCCTCTATTTGGCCCACGGCGCGTCTAATGACCCCAAAAGGCCGGCCATAGACAATAAGGCGGCCCTCCTCTCGGCGAGCGCGACCGCCTCGGCTACGTCCATATCCTTGACGTAGACCAATATCACGCCGTTTCTCACGACCACCTCGTCTCTATCCCCGTCTAGCACAACCGCGATATATCCGCCGAGGTCTGACCTATCTATCCCGCCCCCCGCCTCTCCGCAACGGCGGGAGAGGCACAACACCTTCATATCAAGGCCTTGACGACCTCCGGTATAGGCAATATCTTATATGCGCCGGCCGTCGCGTCGTATAGCAATAGCTTGCCGTCGGCCAGCTTTACGACGAAGCTCGTCAGCTCCTCGTCGTATATTAAGTTGGCCGCGAGGGAGCCGAAAGCCCTTATTAGCTCGCCGACGGCCGCCGCATAGCATAGGCTCTTCTTGCCCTTACAATTGGCGTAGACCCTCCTAGCGGACTCTATGCCCTGTATAATCGCCGCGACCTTAAAAGTCCTCGGCATAGTCCCGTCGTCTAATACGACCTCCTCACTCGTAGACATGGCACCTAGGGCCGCAACGCCGTATTATAGGTTTATTGCCCTCGAGGCCTATAAAATGCCAAGAGCCCTCGTCGAACACCACGAACCCCTTTGCGCCGTCTCTCTCAATAATAGGCGCGGCCTCCGCCAAGCCTTTGACCACTACATCTAAGGCCTCGCCCAACCTCTTGAGCCGGCTCAATAAGCCCCGCCCGAGAGGCCCCGCGAGCCTAAGCGCCGCCTCGCCAAGCGTCGCCGGCATGGGCTTGAGGGATGAAACCAGCCTTAGGAATTCGCATATCGCCTTGGGGTTGCCCACGCCGTAGCGCCTATAGAACGAGGAGATTAATTGGCCGTCGCACACGGATTTGGCGTACTCTACATAGGCGGGGAGGTCGGGGATTAGGTGAGGCCCCTCCTTATGTACGTAGCAGTCTTCGACTAGCTTATTCACGGCGTAATAGACGGATGAGCGGGGCAGGAGCAGCTCTCTATATATGCGGTATGCTGTTATTGGAAAGTTAATTACAATATATTTCAAAATGAGGGAATATATATCTCTGCGCGAGAAAGAACCAAAAATTCAGATGAATTTTCTGCATGCTTCATAAGTATAGAGGAAGAGCTCGTTTAAATGCTTGGGTTCGCTATTCATATATCAGAAAATATAGGTGGTCCATGCTGATATAACTACGGTTTATTTTTCTGAGTTGCGAAAATCACTGCTCTCTTAATTAATGCCTGACGCCCAGGATCTATATATTTTATATATATAGACTGGGGGATTTCAATTGCCCTTGAGGGCTCTTATGAAATCCCCTAGCTCCTCACGCTCGAGCGCCAGCCTCTGCTCTCTGTAGGCCTCTATGGCGGCGAAGAGGTCGCCTGGGTTGTCCTGCTCGGCGGCCCACGCGAAGACGTATGCGAGCGCCAGCCTCTCTACGTCTAGGGCGTCCCAGTCGAACTGGGGGGTGATGGTGCCCCAGACGGGCACGCCTAGCCTATCGGCGAGAGATCTGAGGGACCAGTACAAGTCCATTATTTTAGCGACTAGCTCCTCTAGGGCCTTTGAGTCTTCGCCGGCCCTAGACGCTATTTTTCTGGCGGCGTGGAGGAGCGTATTCACCGCCACCAGCTCGTGTATTACGAAGTCCCTCATAGCCCCAACGCCTTGGCCACCTCGTCCGCCAGCCCTCCGCCTCCGAACCTGGCCCAAACGGCGCAGGCGCCCTCCATAGACACCATGCAGGGTCCCACGGGCCTATCGGGGGTGCAAGCCTTCATGAATAGGGGGCAGTCCGTCGGCTTTGCCTTGCCAAGGTTGACCTCGGCGCATCTACAAGCCGCCGGGAGGTCGTACCTCCAGCGCTCCGGCGTGAGCTCAGGTATATCGTAATACTTCATGGCGTCTACGGCGGCGTACTCCTCCCTTATCTTTAGGCCTGACTTGGGGATAAAGCCTATGCCCCTCCAAGCCGTATCCACGGACTCGAAGGCCGTCCTAATAGCCGATTGGGCCTTTAAGTCGCCGTCCCACGTGACGGCCCTGGTGTACTCTATTACTACCTCAGCCTCTTTATTTTTCAGTTGCCTAAGTATTTCGGCTATTGCGAATAACACGTCTATTGGCTCAAAGCCGGCCACCACCACGGGTATCCCGAAGTTCTCAGCTATAGGCGCCCAAGCCTTTCCGCCTATTATTGTGGAGACGTGGCCTGGCGCTATTACCCCCATGAGCGGGTAATCAGTGGGCTTTTCCCTAATCGTGTCTATCGCTAAGTAGGCCGCGGGGGGCGTGAGCTTGACTAAGGACATTATCTTCAGGTTGTCGGGTATGAGGCCGTCTATTATCGGGACCGCGTACCCCGGCGCCACAGTCTCGAAGCCTATCCCGACGAATACCCCCCATCTTGCCGTTCCTCTTGGCCATATTTATGGCGTGCATTAGGCTGTGGACCACCACTACCTCGGCCCCCATGGCCTTAGCCTCGGCGAGGCTTCTAGCCCCCTTAACGGACAGGAGGGCGGGCAGCCTATACACGTCGCCGTAGGTGTACACGACGACGCCCTCTAGGGCGAGCCTTATGGCCCACTCTATGTAATAGGACGGAGTGACGCATACGGGGCA
>JZWT01000054.1 GCA_000960885.1 Thermoproteus sp. AZ2
CCTCGGCCGGCGCCGGCTCCCAAGCTACTGCGGCCAAGACCAGCAGAATCAGCGCCTCGGCGCGCTCCATGAATTAGCCGACGTAATAATAATATTCCCCTGCCTCTTTCTGCTCCCTATCCAGGACGGAGCCCGGCTTATTTATGCGCGGCCTCCCGGTCTTGGGCTCCCGCCTTAGCGTCACATCTACCCACTTCAAGAAGGCGTTCATGCCGCTCCTCATATCCATAGGCCCCTGCGCCTCGCCCTTGACGCCCGGCTCGCCTAGGAAGACCATGAGGGAGTTGGACATATAGTCCAGCATAGCTATATCGTGTTCGACGATCAACGCCGCCGATTCGCTCTCCTCTATTATTCGCCTAATTGTCTTGGCCACGGCTATTCGCTGCTCCACGTCTAGATAGGCCATGGGCTCGTCGAGGACGTATAAGTCGGCCTTCCTCAACAAAGCCGCGGCCACGACGACCCTTTGGAGCTCTCCCCCCGACAATTCGCCCAAGCCCTTATCCAGCACTTGTTGTAGGCCGAGGCCCGAGGAGACGTCCGGCCATATGGGGCTGTCGGAGTAGTTGGGGGCCTCCTTGGCGAGCCAGAGGCGGGCCGGGACCTCGGGGTTCTTCACGGCTATATCCCTAATATATTGGGGCTTATAGCTGACCGAGGGGGCGCCGTATATTTCGCCCGACGAGGGCTCGACCTCGCCGACCAGGGCTCTGACGAAGGTGGTCTTCCCTATGCCGTTGGGCCCAAGACGCCGACCACTTCGCCCCTCCCGACGTAGCCCTCCTCGACCTCTAGCTCGAAGCCCCCAAGCCTAATGGTCAAGCCGGTCCACTGCGCGAGGGCCCTATGGCGCGGCGCCCTCCTCTCGGGGGGCCTCAGCTCGAATTTGACGGCCTCGTCTCTGATCCGCATGTTCTCGTGGGTTAGGCGCCCGGCCAGATACTCGTTTATCGCCTCCCTGGCGCCGAGGGGGTGGGAGGCTATGCCGTATGCGCCGGGCTTGCCGTAGAGGACCACGGCCACGTCGGCTAAGTAGTCGAGCACGGTCAAGTCGTGTTCGACGACTACGGCGTATTTATCCCTCACCCTCTCCTTGATCAAATCGGCGACCCTCATCCTCTCGACTATGTCTAGATGCGTCGCCGGCTCGTCGAATATATATACGTCGGCATCTTTGGCGAGCGCGGCCGCCACGGCCAGCCGCTGGAGCTCCCCGCCGGACAGCTGGGAGATATCCCTATCCGCCAAGGCGTCTAGCCTAAGCCTCCTCAACAGCTCCTCCGGGATGCCGGCCTTCTTCGCGACCTCGCCCACCTTCCCCTTTAGGTAGAGGGGTATGAGCTCTATGTATTGTAGCTTGTATACGGCCCTAGCGCGTTTGCCGTATAGGCTCGAGAAATAGGCTTGTAGCTCGGTCCCCCTAAAGGCCCTCACGACGTCCTCGGGCCTAGCCCCCTCCTCTCTGCACAGATTGGGCACGAGCTCGCCGGCTAGTATGCGGGCCATCGTGGTTTTCCCGAGCGCGTTTCTGCCCATTATCCCCACCACTTGGCCCTTCTTCACGACGGGGAGCCTATACAGCTTAAAGCCGCCCGGGAAATACCTATGGACGCAATCCCTCTCAAGCTCCTCAGGGAGGTTCGTTATGGTGATGGCCCCGAAGGGGCATTTATGGACGCATATGCCGCAGCCTATACACAGCTTCTCCGATATCACCGCCTTGCCCGTGGCCTCGTCTATCCAGACGACCTTCCCGCTCTTATTCACCGGGCAGTACTTAATGCACTCCTGCCCGCACTTCTTGGGGTCGCAAGAGTCTCTATCTACTACGGCGATTCTGACCACGGAGGAATATAGTCAGTATATTAGTCTACAACGACGCGCGGCGCCCAGCGCCGGCGGCTAGTCCTCGCCCTCCTCCTCGCTCTCCTGTAAATTCTCGAGGAGCTGCTTCCTCAGCTCCTCGAGCTCTTCTTGGTCCAGCTCCGCGCTCTGCTCCGCGGCGGTCATGACGCCTCGCCTCTTGTCGTCCGATATTTCGGTCTTAACGCTGTAGGCCCTCTTGTCCTTCTCGGTTAACTTCACCTCGTATCCACACTTGGGGCATCTAAGCACCGTGCGCCCGTCCTTCCTCACCGGTATCATCAACGTCCCGTCCCTTGGACAGAACCGCATCCAATCTAAGTTGATCCACCTATATAAATATGGCGCTCGTCGCCGCGCCAAATAAATTTATAAACTATATATATCTATTTATTTGTGAGACACCTATTTTTAGGGAACGAGGCCATCGCGTACGGCGCCTTGGCGGCGGGGGTAGCCGTGGCCGCGGGCTATCCAGGCACGCCGTCCTCGGAGATTATAGAGACCCTCATGGAGTTTAAGGATAGGTGGGTTAGGTGGGCCGCCAACGAGAAAGTCGCCGTGGAGATAGCCTACGGCGCCGCGCTCGCCGGCGCTAGGGCCTTGGCGGCTATGAAGCACGTGGGGCTGAACGTGGCGGCGGACCCCCTACACAGCGCGGCGTACACCGGCGTGAACGGCGGCCTCTTAATAGTGTCTGCGGACGACCCCTCTATGTGGTCCTCCCAAAACGAGCAGGACAACCGCTGGTACGGCCTTCAAGCGTATTTGCCCGTGCTGGAGCCCTCCAACCCAGCCGATGCGTACGCCATGGCTAAGGACGGCCTTCTCCTCAGCGAATCCCTGGGCCTGCCCGTGTTGCTCCGCTCCGTCACTAGGGTTAGCCACGTGAGGGCTCCCCTAGAGGTCGAGCCGCCGGCGCCGCCAAGGTGGGGCGACTTCAAGAAGGCGCCTAGCCGCTACGTACTGGTCCCCCAAAACGCCAAGGAGAGAAGGAAGGAGCTCCTGAAGAAGTGGGAGCTGGCGGCGGACCTCTCGGCCAGATATATATCTGTCGAGGGCGACGGCGAGGTCGACGTAGTGGCCTCGGGGGTCGCCTTCGAGTACGCGGCCGAGGCCGTGGAGGCCCTGGGAGTGAGGGCTAGGCTGATAAAGGTGGGAATGCCCGTGCCTGCGCCGAGGAAGCTCGCCGATATGTTGAACGGCGAGGCCGTAGTGGTGGTGGAGGAGGGGGACCGGTCCTAGAGATGCAGCTTAGGTCTATGGGCGTGAGGACTAAGGGGAAGATAGACGGCTACTTCCCCAAGGCTGGCGAGCTCACGCTCCGCGCCGTCGAGGCCGGGATAGCTAGGGTCCTCGGCATCTCGTTCTCCTTGCCTGATCCCCCTAAGCCGCCCCTAGAGCCGCCGGCGAGGCCGCCCTATTTCTGCCCCGGCTGTCCGCACATGGGCACCTTCTATGCGCTGAAGATAGCCGCGGCGGGGCAGAAGGTCGTTTGGTCCGGGGATATAGGCTGCTACACCCTCGGCGTAAATACGGGGCAACAAGACTTAGTGACCCACATGGGCTCTAGCCTAGGCCTAGGCATGGGCATCGCCGAGGCCGACAAGGGCAAGCTAGTCGTCGCGACCATAGGGGACTCCACGTTCTACCACTCGGCTCTGCCTCAGCTAGTCGATTTAAGCGCGAGCCGGGCCCCGCTCCTCCTAGTCGTCATGGACAACAACTACACCGCCATGACGGGCGGACAGCCCAGCCCCAGCCGCGACGTGCCGGCCGAGCGCGTGGCCGAGGCCTTCGGCATAAGGGCGTACGTCACCGACCCGGCCGACGTGGAGAAGTCGGTGGAGGTCTTCAAGAGGGCCGTCGCCGAGGCTAAGTCGGGGCCCGTCGTGGTGGTCTCCAAGAGGCCTTGCACTCTAGAGGCGCTTAGGGTCGCCAGAAGGTCGGGCTTCAAGCCGCCTAGGTATTACGTAGACCCAAGCGCTTGCCGCGCGTGCGGGATATGCTACAACTTGCTGAAGTGCTACGCGATATCTAGGCTACCTGACGGGAAGGCTTGGATAGACCCCGGCCTATGCAACGGCTGCTCCATGTGCGCGCAGGTCTGCCCCTACGACGCGATAAAGACCAACGAGCCGGGCAAAGTCAAGGAGTGGTTGGAGCTATGGTCACGAGCGTAGTGGTGGTCGGGGTCGGCGGGCAGGGCGTAGTGACGCTGGCCCGTTGGCTGGGGAGGGCGGCCGCGGCCGCAGGCCACGACGTGAGGATAGCCGAGGTACACGGGCTGAGCCAGAGGGGAGGCTCTGTGGATGTCCACGTCAGATTCGGCGAAAGGGTCCGCTCGCCGACTGTGCCCGAGGGCGGCGCCGACTACGTAATAGCCCTCGAGGCGTTGGAGGCCCTTAGGGCCTTTAGGTACTTAAGGGAGGGCTCCTCCCTCGTCGTAAACAAGAGGGTGATACAAGTGCCCGGCAAATACGTCGAGCCCGACCTCGTCTTTAAATCCCTCGTCGGCAAGGGGTTCGTCGTCCGCATAGTCCCAGCCTACGATATAGCCGTCAAGCTGGGGGACCCCCTCTACGAAAACGCAGTTATGTTCGGCTACGCGGCCGCCCTCCTAGGCTTGGCAGGGGCGGTGGATTGGCTAGATGAGAGGAACCTCAAGGCGTTTAGGGAGGGCGTCTCGCTGGCTCAGAGGAGCTCGTAGAGCCTCTTCCCGTCGACCACTAACCACCCCTCCTCGTCCTCCTCGTAGGGCCGCCGCGCCCTCTCAGCTATGAGCCCCGCGGCCTCGGCCCCGTCGAGGCCTAGCCCGAAGAACCGGAATATGTTCGAGAGGTCTCTGGCCAAGAACTCCTCGGCCTTAGGGTGGCCCCTCCTCACCGCCGACCCCCAGTCTATTATCCTTATATCGCCGGAGTGGAGCAGTATGTTGAACTCGCTCAAATCGGCGTGGACCAGCCCGGCCAAGGCGTAGGCCCTCTCCACGTTTCTTATTATCTCCCAGAAGACCTCGTCGGGGTCCTCCAGCCCCTCTAAGCCTACGTCGTTCAGCGTAGGGGCCGGCGCCCGCCCCTCCCCCACGAACTCCATGACCAAGATATTTTTCTCGAAGGCTATAGGCCTCGGCGCCTTTACGCCGGCCTTATAAGCAGCCGAGAGGTTGCCGAACTCCTTCCTGCACCAAGCCTCCACTATATCAAATATATCTTTTTTATTCTCTTATTTTTAAATCTAGGATCTCCGAATATATATTGATATCTAGATTTTATAAAAGTTGCAGAGGAGGTATAGAAGACCTTGAGGGCTAGGTAGGAGCCGTCGGGGGCCTTGCCCAGAATCACCTTGGCCTCTTTGCCCTGCGCAATAGGGCCCAGCACCTCGTCGACTACGCGCTTGTTCATGAGGGAGAGAAGGGCCCTCCAAGTGTACATGTTGAAGACCTCGTCTAAGTTCTCGAAGTATTCGTGGTCTTTCTCCGTCCTCGCTCTCTTCTCGGCGAATATATCGTCCACGAAGTATAGGAGGAGCTAATATATGCGTTCTTCGGCCGTCGTTGGCCTTAAAGATTTATAGGAGGACCCCCGATGTGGCATGAGCGAGTATTTGAGGGGCGTTGTGCAGGTCCCTATTGAGCGCAAGCATTTGGCCAACGCGCAGCGGTGGGCCAGGGCGGTGGCCGGCAGATACGACGCCGAGGTGGAGGTGGACGAGCCGTCGCTCTATATAATTATCAAGCCGGGCCCCAACATCACGGTGGACGGCCTCTTAAAGCTCAGGGACATGGCGAGGGCCATAGCCTTAGGGTTTACGCCCGAGGACGCACTGGCCTTAGAGAACGAGGGGTATTACCTCGACTCGATAGATCTAAAGGAGTACGTGCCGCCGGCCCATCTGCCTAGGGTGAAGGCGAGGATTATAGGCGAGGACGGCAGAGCTAAGTCGGCCGTAGAGGGGCTGGCCGGAGTTAAGATAGTAGTAGGCGATAGGCGCGTCGCCTTCCTGGGGCCTATGGAGGCCGTGGCCTTAGCCAAGGAGGCCGTGCTAATGCTGATCGAGGGCAGAAAACACTCAACCGTCTACCGCTGGCTTCAAAGGGCTAAGAGGGGGTAGAGGTCTTCTGGGCCTCTGCGACCGCCTCAACTCTGGCAACCTCCTCCGACTTGGGGTAGCGGAGGACCTTGATCTTGGCCACCTCGACCTTCCTCATTGGGTATATCTTCTTCGCTTGTAGGAAGAGCTCGGCGGCCATGCCGCCCTCCAACACCTCCTTTAGGAAAGAGCCTATATCGGACGAAGAGGCCTTTTGGGCAGCCGCCGAGGCGAAGGCCTTCCTAACGGCGGATTTCCTGCTGGTCGACACCCTAGCGGCCGTTATGCCCATTACGCTCAGCCTGAGGCGCCAGCCGTCCTTGGTCTCGACGTCTACATACGCCATGACCTTGCTACTGCCTCTCCTGACCAAGGATCTTATGTAGTCGCGCGAGAGCTCGAGCCCCTTAAACCTAGTCCTGGCCCCATCGCCGTCGACCCTGTTTATCTGAAACCGCAGTTTTATGGGGAGGTGGGAGATGTCCTTAGTTAAGTCGAAGAGGGATACCTCGAGGGTTCTGCCTATCAGCTTCTGGGGCTCAGACGCGGGCACCTCGGCGACGGCCATCCCGCCGAGGTAGGTGGGGGCATAGACCGTATACCACTTCTTAGCTGCCCAAGTATCGCGCTTAGATACGACGACTTTCTCCTGCGCAACCGCTTGTTGTCGCTCGGCCACGGCCCCTTACCGCGACGGGTTTAAATACTTTAGCTGGTCGACGATTTTTAAACACCTCAAGACGTCGTCTACCGTGTTCTTCAGCGTCAGTATATCCCCCTCGTACTCTATAACCGCCTCGTAGCGGCCCCCGCTACATATATGCTTTATGGACATGCCTTCGGGCAAATCGACGTCGTCGGGCCGGAGGGCCGCCGCGGCCTCGCACCCCAGCGGCGCCCTTATGGCGACCCTCATATATTTTCAAGTATTCTCAAGAGCTCAGGCCACCTATCCCTAGGTATATAGGCCAGGACGTGGGTGTAGTAGGCCGTGGTCTGGCCGAGCGGGGCTATCCTCTCCGCGAGCGCCTTCAGCCTCTCCCTCATCCTCAGGGGTAGGGCCACGGATACGACGAAGCCCGAGCCGGCGTCGGCCCTCAACACGATAGGCCTACTGCCCTTATAGTAAGGCAGATAGTGGCCCAGCTTTATCGCCAAGAACGGGTTGCCCAAGGAGACCTCGCCAGCCCTCAGGGCGCCCTCGAGGGCCTCGGCCAACAGCTCGACGTATTTCTCCGCGTTGGCCACGCCGCCGCCGACGAAGCCCGCCAAGTGGGCCTCCAGCTCCAACGCCGCCGTGGCGACGTCGAAGTCGTCTGGGATTTGCCTAAGCCCTTTGTCGGCTATCTGCGTGGAGAAGCCCTTGTCGTAGACGAGCCCCAAGGCCTCGTCCAACGCGTCTACTATCTCCTCGAGCCTCATAGCCCTAAGCGGCTTCTCGGCGTTTACGCCGCGCCCTAAGACGCCGGGGAGCATGGGCAGAGTCGACAACGCCAACGACTTGCCCAGGGGTTGGTCTGGGTAGGGGAAAGCCAAGGAGAGCCTCCCCCCAACCTCGGCTAACATATCGTCGAGCCCCTCGCATTTGAAGTCGCAGTTGTCGACCGACCAGCTATATACGCCTATGTACAGCTTCATCACGTCCTCCCTCTTGAGGGCCTCGACGGATTTAGCCAGCTTATACGCCAAGTAGCTGAGCGAGGTCGGCCTCTCGAGCTCCGCCTTAGCGTCGTCGACGCCCACCCTGTTCTCCTGTAGGTAGAGCCCGTCGCATACGAAGCCCACGCATATGCC
Organism: Thermoproteus sp. AZ2; assembly: GCA_000960885.1. Classification (GTDB taxonomy): domain Archaea; phylum Thermoproteota; class Thermoprotei; order Thermoproteales; family Thermoproteaceae; genus Thermoproteus. Next base: position 7,756 of record JZWT01000054.1, read on the forward strand.
CGATTCAGGGGGCCAGTCGACGACCTTGACGACGGCGGTCCCCGCGAACTTCTCCATTAAGAAATAGCTGGCGACTAAGGCGTCCACAGTCCGCTTGGAATAAATAACCAAGACGTCTTGATCTAAATATTCGAGGATCTTGGGTATATTTTCTAAGAAGAATTTTTCCAGCACTATGTGGCTAAGTGGGCCAGCCTCTCTGGGCTATACTCGAAGTCCGCCGGCAATCTCCCCGCCCTCTTATAATATTTCACCAGCCTGTGTATCTTGGACTCCACTAGCTGGAGCCCTCTGCGCGCGCCTGAGTCCTTCGGGTGCTCCTCTAAATGCCTCCTAATCCTCAACGCCCTCCTAATTAGGTTGAGCAAATCCTCGGGGAGCTCGGACCTTAGGCCGTGCTCCTCGAGAATCTTAGTTATCTTCTTGCCCGTTATAGTCTTGACCAGCGGTATGCCGTATTGGTCGCGCAATATCAAGCCTATTTGAGACGGGGGGAAGCCCCTCCTATATAGCTCTAGGACTAATTGCTCGACCTCCTCTGGCGTATACTGTATCCAAGAGGGCGCCGCGGCGTGGGGCGGCTTAGTCGAGCCCGATCTACCTCGCTTATGTCTACTACGATGGGGCACGCGCAGTGGGGCGCTTGGGTATATAAAAATTAGCGCCGAAGGCATTTATTTACCTCAGCCCAGCGGCTAGTGGCCCTCCCGCCATATCCCTGGGATCTGCCATTAATAGATTTATATGGAAACGAAATTTGGGCGTTTATGTACTACGACGTGCCCTTCGTGCCAACGCCCGAGGTCGTGGTGAGGCGGATGCTCCAACTCGCCCGGGTCAGGCCCGGCGAAATCCTCTACGACCTCGGCTCCGGCGACGGGAGAATAGTAATAATGGCGGCGAAGGAGTTCGGCGCAGTGGCGTATGGCGTAGAGATACGCAAAGACCTATACGAGCAGAGCATGGCCAAGATAAAGGACTTGGGCCTGGCCGATAAGGCCAGGATCATAAACGCCAGCTTCTTCGACGTAGACATCTCCGACGCGGACGTGATCACGATGTACCTCCTAACCTCGGTGAACGAGAGATTAAAGCCGAAGCTCGAGAAGGAGCTGAGGCCGGCGACTAGGGTCGTAAGCCACGACTTTGAGGTCTCGGGCTGGAGGCCCGTAGTGGTGGAGGAGGTCTACGAGGAGTGGAGGTCCCACAAGATATACTTATACAAGATACCGGGCAAGGAGATCCCCGTGCCCTCCGGCAAAAGCGTCGACGTCAACGACCCGAAGCTCAAGCAAATACTCGCGTTGATCGACGGCGTTAACTCCCTCGAGGAGATAGCCCAGAAGCTCGGCACAACTATACGCGATGTTAGAAACGCTGTTAAGAAGCTCGCCGACGCCGGCCTCGTCGATGAGATAAAAGTCGTCAAATGAGGGATTTAATAGAGCTTTATAGGAGGATCGGCGGGTTTCAAGCCCTCCATCTGGCCGAGGCCTACGACGTTTTGAAGGAGGCGATTGAGAGGGCGGACCTCCGCTTTTTCTCCTTCACGGCAAACCTAGTGGCCACGGGCTTACGGGAGATAATAGCGGACGCCATACGGCGGAAGCTCTTCAACGTGGTCGTCACAACGGCGGGCGCGCTGGACCACGACATTGCTAAGGCCGAGGGCGCAAAGTATAGGCCCGCCTCCTTCGACTTAGACGACGTCGATTTGGCTAAGAGGGGCTACCACAGGCTCGGCAACGTGGTGATAAGCAAGGAGGAGTACGGGCCTTACGTCGAGAGGTTCGTCTTCAAGGCCCTAGACCAGCTGGACAAAGACGTAGTTGCCACGTTCGAGCTCGCCGAGCACTTCGGCAAGCTGTTACCCGAGGACTCCATACTGGGCGCCGCGGCTAAGGCCGGCGTAAAGGTCTTTGTGCCGGGCGTCGTCGACGGCGCCGTGGGCACGGCAGTATTGACCTACAACGACGCGCAGAGGCTGAAGAGGGGCGGACGCCGCGTGTTCGTGGACGTCTTGAGAGATGAGGCGGAGCTCAGAGAGCTCGTCTCTAACAGCAGATCTATGGCGGCGCTCATAGTCGGCGGCGGAATAAGCAAACACCACGTGATATGGTGGTCCCAATTCAAGGGCGGGCTCGACTACGTAGTATACGTCACGACAGCCACCGAATACGACGGCTCCTTAAGCGGGGCGAGGCCTAGGGAGGCCATCACTTGGGGCAAGGTCAAGCCCACTGCGCGCTCCGCATACGTCATGGCCGACGCCACCATAGTCCTGCCCATCTTGCTGGGCGCCCTATGATAGAGCCCTTGGCGTTAATAGCCGCGTTCATCGCCGGAGCCTCGCTAGGCCCCTGGTGGCTTGGCTACCAAAAGCGGAAGGGGGTGGTGTCGCTCGACGTATATAAGGGGAGGCCCAACGTGCCTAAGGCAGGGGGTCTTATAGCGCTCGTGGCGGGCCTCGTGGGGCTCTCAGCCCTCTCAACCGCCGACCTCAAGCTGGCGTTGGCTATACCCGTCATATTCGTGATAGGCTTAGTCGGCCTCTTAGACGACTTATTCGACCTAAACGAGTACGTTAGAGTGGCCGTGCCGTTGCTAGCCGCCGTAGCCCTATACTTCTTGGTCAGGCTGAAGATGACTCTGCCCTTCATGGGAACGTTCTACAGCCCGGCTTGGCTGGCCGTTTTGGCCATACCCGTGGTAACGAACGCCTACAATATGCTGGACCCCGTCAACGGCTTTCTACCCCTCTCCAACGCATTAATAGGGGCCTCCCTCGCCATATCGGCGTATTTGCGCGGCGAAATAACGGCCGCATACGCCTTCGGGGTACACGTGGCCGCCTCGCTCGCCCTATACTTATACAATAGATATCCGGCCAAGGCGTTCAACGGCAACGTGGGCAGCTATTTCCTCGGCGCAGAGGCCTCGGTGCTAGCCGCCGTATATAACATGGTGCCCCAATTGGTCTTCGCGTCTATGCCGTATATAGTCAACGGCATATTAATAGTCTTCTCGGCCAGAGGCATAAAAGGGCGGGGCAAAATAGATAGGCCGACCTATTTGTCCGAGGGGCGCGTGAACCAAAACTGCGATTCATCCGTCTTAAGCCTCGTGAGGCTCCTAGTAGCCGACGGCCCGTTAGACGAATACAGCATCTTTAAAGGCCTCACGATACTCACGTTGATAACGTCGGCGCTGTCTATAGCCATATGAGGACCGCGCTGGCCGCTGTCTTAGTAGCCTACGCGCTCCTAGTTGCCTATTTATATATAGGCGGCTTATTCCTCGACGCGTTGAGGGTTAGGGTGCTGGCGCCGATAAGCGTCGGCGACTTAGTGGCAGTCGCTTTAATAGCTGTATACGGCTATGCGGTATACAGGCTCGGCAAAGCGCTCGCGAAGGCCAAGTGTAGCGGCGGCCGACGTTGAGGTATTGGC
>JZWT01000055.1 GCA_000960885.1 Thermoproteus sp. AZ2
ATAATTCCGGTTAAGGGCGAGCCCATAGATGTGATACAGAGCGCGTTGACGCGGTTCCTCGACCTAGATTATCCCCGCGAGTCCTTCGAGGTGCTCATAGTCTCAGACGACGAGGAGGGCGCGTTTAGGCGCATAAAAGCTGTGGTCGAGGCCTTCTCTAAGGAGTTCGGCATAAGCGTCAGAGCCCTAAGGAGAGTGGGAGGCGGGAGATATAAGGGCTCGGCGCTGAATTGGGCCGCCGCGAGGGCTAAATACGACGTGTTAGTGTTTATAGACGTAGATACCAGACTGCCTAGAGATGCCGCGTGGCGCGCCTCCCAAGTCGATGACAATACTATATTATTCTTAGGATGGGACGGATATATCTCGCTATACACCAGACTGGGGAAAATCTTGAGATTTATATATAGGTATATATTGCTCTATGGCGCCTATTTAGGCCGTGCGTTGGCCGGGGGCGCCGTTTTGGCGCTGGGCTCCGGCATAGCGCTTAGTAAGAGGCTACTTGATAGGCTCGGCGGCTTCTGCGACTGCGTTGCGGACGACTACGACATATCCCTCAGAGCCCTCGCGGCAGGCGCCAGGATAGTCTACGACGAAGGCCAGCCCGTCTTAGTGGAGATACCGGCGATCTACGCGGCTTTTAGGAGGCAGTACGCCAGGTGGGTCTTCGACTCGGCGTATGTCATAAGAAAGCATATAGTTAGGTTAATGAAGTCCCGGCTTCCGCTGAGAGCAAAACTCGGCGTAGTGTTAGACTTATTACAACATCCATTGTTGATTACGACTACGATAATTATGCCTATCGTAGGCCTCGCCGCGGCCTACACAGGCTATTTAATCCCGCCGTTGCCTATCACGGCTTTAGAGGTCGCCGTTGCCGCCGTAGCGCTGGCGATATCTTGGCACGTGGCCGTGTTGGCTCGGAGGGAGGGTTACGGCGTCTTGGAGGCCTTATCGTCGCTGGCGCTCAGCGGCTTAGTGCTGTTGTTGATGGACGTGGTGGCCTTCGCCTATATGGCCTTAGGCTTTGTAAGCGATACAATAACCTGGAGGGTGACGCCCAAGGGAGAATCCCAGAGGACTTATAGAGAGGCCCTCTGGCCGGAGCTGGCCTATACGGCTGTAGTCGCCGGCGTATTTATGTGGGCCTTGGCGTTTAGGCTCTGGTACTTAGCCAGCAGCGCCGCGGCGCTATTGGCTGTGCTGGGCTACGGGCTTAGGACGATTAGCCCCAGCGCTTGACGATCGGGTACGGAATCACGTCCTTTATAGACTCGGCGTTAGTCGCTATCATCGCCAGCCTATCTATGCCTATGCCTATGCCTCCAGTCGGCGGCATGCCGAAGGAAAGCTCCTCGACGAAGTCGTAGTCCAGCGGATGCGCCTCCTCCTTGGGGAATAGCTCCTCCTCCCTCTTGAAGAACTCGTACTGCTTGACTGGGTCATTCAACTCCGTATAGGCGTTGGCTATCTCGTGGCCTCCGGCGAAGGCCTCGAAGCGCTCTACTAGGCCCGGCTTTGAGCGATGGGGCTTACATAAAGGCGTCGACTCCTCAGGGTAGTCCAACACGAAGGTGGGCTGGACCAACTGCTTCTCGACCAGCTTCTCGAAGAGCTTGACGAGGGCGATGCCGCGGTTGTACGTCTTAAGCGGCACCTGCAACTCCCTTAGCTTGTCCTTTATTTCGTCGTCTGTGAGCTTGTCGGGGTCTAGGCCCCCGTACTCCCTAAGCGCGTCGTGGAGGGTTATCCGCCTCCAGGGGGGAGAGAAGTTTAATACGCCGTCGCCGTACTTCACTATGGCGCTCCCTAGAACTGACTGGAGGACCTCCGCCGTAGTCTCCTCCATGAGCTTCATCATGTCGTTATAGTCCGCATATGCTTGATACGCCTCTAGGGACCAGAACTCGGGGTTATGCAACGCGTCTATGTCCTCGTTGCGGAATTGAGGCCCACCTCGAAGACCTTGGGGAACCCCGCGATTATATATCGCTTGAGGTACAGCTCCGGGCTTATGCGGAGGTACCAATCCTCATCTATGGCCCAGATATGCGTGGTGAAGGGCCTAGCGGCGGCACCGCCGTATATGGGCTCCAGCACCGGCGTGGGGATTTCGACGAAGCCTCTGCGCCACATGGCCTCCCTAAAGGCTTGTATAATCCTAGCCCTAGTCAACACGCGCCAGCGTAGCTGTAGGTCTAAGACCATGGAGACGGCCCTATACCGCATGAAGAAGGGCGACTCTCTGTCCACCTTCCCCCACTCCGGCAGAGATTGAACCGCCTTAGACAACAGCACCAGCTTCTCCGCCCTAATCGCGTAGTCGCCCCTCTGGGTCTTGACTATAACGCCGGCGACGCCCACGAAGTCGCCACGCCATATGTGCTCGAGCGCGGGCTCCTTGGGGTCCACCATGGCTTGAAAGCGGGCGCCGTCCTCGTAGAGGTCTATGAAGACCACGTTGGGGTGCCTCCTTATATCCGTGGCGCGGCCCGCTGTTTGGACGCGGGCGCCGACCCAGGGATCTAGGAGGGCTTGGCGCCTTAAATCGCTCAACGCCTTAACCGAGTGGGTCACCTGGAATTTATGGGGATAGGGCTCTACGCCGCTCTTCCTCAAGTCGTCTAGCAACTTCTTCCACTCGGCGACCTTAGAGTCCATGGCCCCATAACTCATCTTAAAATTATTACTCGATGAGAACAATAGCCCACTCGCCTGGCCTCGCCTCGTCCAGCCCCTTTCTTGCCAGGTCTAGGGGCTTGGCGATTCCTATATATCTGCGCCCAGGCACATCGAGCACTCTGACTAGGCCTGGTCCCGCGACTTCGAAGAGCCGGGTCAGAGCCACGGCCCTCGCGCCGCTCCTCAGCACGCCCCCCTGCAAAATAATCGAATAGCGGGAGGGGCCTATGTCGGCGACGCTCTGTATATAAGCCAGCCTGGGGTCGCGGCCGGACACTTGGACCTTGGCGTATCTAGGCAATAGGTCCAACGCCGCGTGGACGAGCGCCGAGTGCACCAGCGTCAACGAGGCTGGCGACGGCGGCGCCGCGAAGTAAAGCCTAGACGCGACGTAGTCGGCCGCCGCATTTTCGGCAAAGGCGACCACGTATTCGCCCGTCTTAGCCCCGGTGCCCCCGACCACGTTGCCGAAGGCCCATCTAGACACAGACTTAAGGCCCTTTGATGCGGCCCACGCCGAGTAGTCATCCAACAAAAACGCCTTGACCTTAACCGCTATATAGCCCTTTGGGACTCGCAGGTAAGGCCTCTCCGCTTTAACCCAGCGCCCTTCCCAGAGTAGCTCCCACACGGCTCAAAGAGCTCATTTTATTAAGGCCCTTATCCCTAAGGCTGCGCTTAAGACGTCGCCTAAGACATACGCCAGAGCCGCCACGCCCAAGAGAAGCCCAACGGTTTGGGCGAACTCGCGTTTGAAGTCCGAGCCCGTGTATACGCTGCCCTGAAACGTGAAGAGGAGGGCCAACAACACGCTGACCGCAATGGACACGGCGAAGGCGGCGAATATGTTGTCTATTAAGAAGAAGGGGAGCGACATCAAGGCCGAGGCCACAACATAGCCGAACCCCGTGACTAAGGCCGCTACCTTGGGCGATTTGCCCACCTCGTGCTTAGTCTGCAGATATGATGCTGAGGCCATGGAGATGGCGGCCGAGGTGCCGACGACTAAGCCGACGGCGCCTGTGATTATGGTGGAGCTGGTAGTTCCGAGGGATCCCGCGTGGGTGCCGGTTATTTCTATAATTGCGTCGGCCATGCCCAACACGAGCGCGCTCATGTATTTCACCACGGCCTCGTCGAGCTGGGCTATGAAGAGCTCTTCGTGCTCCTCCTCGTCCTTTATTATCGCCTCTATAGCTCTCCTCTCCTCCTCGCTCTCGGCCAGGCGGAGCGCCTCCCTATATCTCTCAATGGCTTTCTCCTCCCCTCTCTCGAAGAGCCTAATGACGAAAGTGGCGCCCAACAACAGCCGCAGAAAGGCTAGCAAATAGGCGTAGATGACGGACGTTATAGGCGGCCTAAAGGAAGGCGTATACCTACGCCAAAATTCATAATGTCGTCTCTCTACCTCGGCCAGTTTAGACAAGATCTCCTTCCTCCTCTCGTTGAACTCTATGGCGGCCAACTTGCTGTAGACGGTGTAATCCGTATATTCATCTCTGCAGAACTCGGTTGCAAGATCTCGAAGAGACTTCTTGGTAGAAGTTATTTCCATGAGATTCGAGCCCGAATAATCCATATAAGGCTTGAGGGGGGAAAAGAAAAGTATTATAGACGCTTAGTGCAGAACCACCAAGTCTTGCACTCTACACCGGCCTCCTTCAACCTCTTGTCGGCTCCAGCGTAGTCATGCGGCGGCGGCACTATCACCGGATCGCCCGGCCTCCAATTAGCCGGCGTAGCGACGCCGTGCTTGTAGGTGGTCTGAACCGCGTCTATCACGCGTATTATCTCGTCTATATTGCGCCCGTTGGAGAGTGGATAGAGGGCGAACCAAGCCAGCTTGAGGTCCGGGTCTATTAGCGCCACCATCCTCACCGTAGACGTCTGGCCCGGCGGTATCGAGTTGAACAGATTAGCCACGTGGAAGTCGGGGACGTCAGCTATTATGGGGAATGGTATCTCGACGCCCCAAAGCTGCTTGATCTGCCTCTTCCACTCTATGTGGCTTATGTCGGTGTCTACCGAGAGCCCGAGGAGCTCGACGCCCCTCTTCTTAAACTCGTCGTATTTCTTAGCGAACTCCACGAACTCGGTGGTGCAGACCGGTGTGAAGTCGCCGGGGTGCGAGAACAGCAATAGCCACTTGCCCTTGTAGTCTCTGAAGCATCGCGGGCCCATATCGGTGTTGAAGCATAGGTCTTCGGGTATTTTCATGCCCAGGTAGGGGCCTTTTACCTCGACCATATAGGCTCTACGGTTCACCTTAATAAAGATTTCTTTCCCGAAATAGCTTCGCGAGATATAGGGCCAGCGCCGCGACGGCGACTGCGTAGGGGCTTACGGGAGATTTGTAGAGGTGCGCCGAGCATACGACGTTAGTCTGCAGAGAGGCGTTAAAGTAGCCGAGGGGGCCCGCGACTGCGACGGCCTGGGCCTCGCCACATTTAAGCACGGCAATAGAGAGGGGGGCGGGAACGCCGAAATAGTCAAAGGCCCTGCCCGAATATATCGCTATATACGCCAGGGATACGTTCATGGGGGCGTCGACGACTATCCGTCTCTGCGCCGGCGCGTAGCGCACGCCCTCCAGCGTAATCCCCAAAGCCGATACGTCTAGGGGGGAGTCGCGTTCGCCCACAGCTCCCAGCTACGCCCCAGCCCTCTGACGACGACCTCGTATTGGGCCGCGTAGCTAGGCGTTATTTCGGCCGGCTTATCCACCTCTATAGATATCGGCTGCATAGGTATATATCTAATCCGACCTGCATAAATTATTGGTATAGAGATATTTGCGCCGGGGGCGGCCCAAAACGCCTTGGTCCCGTTTGGGAGCACTAGCGAGACCAAATACCTCTTTTCCCCTCCGCAATTGGCTGTTCCGTTCAAGAAATAGACGCACAAGTCCGCGTATAGCTGGGCTTGGAGGGGTCTGCCGGCCCCCACGACTGCGCCCCTCCCCGCCGGCGTAACCGAGGCATATATCCTCTCCCTAGTTGAGGCTCCCGCGCTCCACGCGGCTAGCGGGGGCTCCGCTACGCCGCCGCTGACTAGATAGAGAGCTAGGGATATATTTCCGCCGAGGAGCTTGGCGTCCGGGTACGAGGAGCCGTAGCCCCCTACGACCAGCTCTAGGTCTATGGGCAAGCCCCTGGGGCTGTACTCGGGCTCAACCACTATCCGCGGCTCCCCTGCGTCCGGGATACGCACCTCATCCATAAGAGTGTTGTTGAGGTAGAAGAACGCCAAGGCCGCGCCGTCGGCCGACCTGGCCGAAATAGTTAGGCAAGCCGAGGAGAGGGGGGCTAGCCCCCGCTCGTAGTAGTAATACATATCGCGGCCGTAGTAGGCCACAACGCCGCTCCCGACGACGCCGTAAAGAGTCGAGGAAGGCCCGGTGAAGTTCCAGAGGTTGTCTAAGAAGTTGAATGAGCCGTTGAAGTAGCGCACCAGAGCCTGCGCCCAGTAGAGCCTCCCGCCCACCTCGACGTATGCGTTCAGCTGTATTGAGTAGGCGGGGGCCGCGCCTAGGGGGCCCGAGCCTATTATCAGCGGCGAGGTGAGGTTGAAGCAGCCCACCACAGCCTCAGCCCTCTGCGTGAAAAACGCCTCAGCCCCCCAGAGGTCGGCTACGCCGTAGTCCACTACGCCTAGCGGCCCCGGCCCCTCAGCGCTTGGGACCGCGAAGCCGGGGCAGACCAATAGGCCCAGCTCGCCCTTGCCCGCCAGGGTATATGTGCCGTTGCCCCAAAGCACGCCGGAGCCGGGGCCGTGTAGGGCCGCCACTAGGCCGCCCCTATACACGAGGAGCGAGCCGTTCCATTCGGCATAGCGGGGGCCTTGGAGGTAAAGCGTGTAGTTGCCGTCTATGGGGATGACGGCTGTATAACACGCAAAGGCTAAGGCCGAGAGTAGAAGTAGGGCCGGCGCGAACCGCATTAAGCGCGTCGCTCTTTGTCCCTAATAGATTTCGCCGCGTCGCCCGCCTTCTCTATGTACCACTCCAACTCCTCTAGCTCCTCCTTGGACAAATCCCTATCCCAATTCTCGAAAAGGAGGGCCAGCGCCTGCGTCAAGTAATAGGCAGCGGCCCAATAGGGGTGGTGCTCGGCGACGCCGGATAGGAGGGAGTCTATCTCCTTAGCCCTCCTCAAAAGCGCCGAGGAGACGTCGGAGGAAAAATCCATGTTATTCGGCCGCGGCCTCGCCCGCGGCCTGCGCCGCGTGTAGTATCCTCCGCCTATAGTTGCGGTGTTTCGCCTCCTCGGGGTTAAATTCTTCTTGGGCTTAGGCGGTATCTTGGGCGTCTGGCTCCTTACCTTGCCCGCCTTAGTCAGCGACCCGTGGGACGGCATGAGCGTTTATACGCTCTACTATTTAATCTTTGCGTAAACCTTTTTATCCTCGGCCGAGGCTACATGCGTGAGGCTCTACGGCATATTATTTACGGCGTTCTTCGTATATCTACTCTATGCGGTAAGGCCGCCCCTAGAGCCTTGGGCCTTCGCGAGACTGATAGCATACTCGCTGGCGGCCGGCTTCGGCCTAGTAGTCTCCTTACTGCCGCTGGCGGGGCCCTATTTATACTCAGCGCTTTTGAGCTACATCTCGTCGACGTTCGCCGTAGAGCCGCCGGCCCTATTCTTCACCGCGGCGTGGTGGATCTCCTGGGCGCTCACGCTACTCTCAACTATATTCATAATAATGTACTTATTAGAAATAAAGAGATATATAGCTAAATTAGCTTTTAAAATACTCTTATATTAATATTGTTGTTGCTGGTAATATTGTTGCTGATAATACTCGAGCCAAGCCTTCTCCTGCCGCGCGCGCCTGAGCGACTCCACGCCTATTTCTAGGAGCTTTGCCCCAGTGAGGCCTAGCGCGAGGAGTATAAGGGCTTTGACCGCGTCGGAGGCCACCGCGTAGGGGTCTGGCATATTGGCCAGCTCGAGGGGGCCCAGCTTAGTTGATATCGTGATGTTGACCATAGGTATTTTCGCCGCAAACATCTGCGCCGCTTCGCCCACCACGAAGCCCAATATGGCGATCGCAACCGCCAAGATCACGTAGGCCTCGTTCATGAGCACTGAGGCCCCTCCTATTTAAAAAATAAGGCACCGAAGGAGCGAAAAATATAAAAAGCGAGAGACACAGTCAATTGGAACACCTCGAGAGTTGAAGGGGCCGGTAGTCTAGCGGAAGGATGCCCGCTTGGCGCGCGGGAGATCCCGGGTTCAAATCCCGGCCGGTCCACCTTCAACGTTCTCTTTATCGGTAACCCCTAAGCTCAGGTATATGCGAGCGCGAGCATTAGTGACACGAGCTACATAGACCTATGGCGGGCCCGGCGGGATTTGAACCCGCGACCTACGGCTCCGAAGGCTCGGCGGGATGGTCGAAAGTCGTCCCACCGCCGCTCTTCCATGCTGAGCTACGGGCCCTGGACCCTCCGACGCTACATATTAAAAACTTATAGCCCTTTGGCCGCACACTAGTACTATTTAGCGGCCAGCTCCTCGAGGGTCCTCTGCGCTGTCTCAACTCCGCGTAGATGCCATAGGGCCGCCGCGGCTAAGCCGACGGCCCAAATAGCCGCGTTAGCTATTAAAAACGGCGTAGCCGATATCAAGCCCTCGACCGCCACCAGCGCCGTATTTAAGGCCCAGGCAGACGCCGTTATTAGGCCTACCACGGAGGATCTAACGCCGGTCGGGAACAACTCGCTCTCCAATACGCTTAGGGCGGCCCAAGCCCATTCGGCGAAGATCATATTTACGAAGAGAATCGCTGAATAGGCTGATAGAAGGCCCAACGTTGCCAGCAGAGCCGCGGCGGTGGCGAGGCCTCCGGCGAACGACGCCGCGAGCGAGATTCTTCTTGACCTATCTATGACCGGCAACAACAAGAAGGCGCCGATCGAGGCGCCGGCGTTGGCTATGGCTATCAGCAAAGGCGCTGAGCTCTCGCCGAAGGGGAAGCCCGGGGCGTAGGGCGCGTAGTACGCCGCTATGTTGTACGTGGCCAGCTGGGCAGCGGCGACTGCTACGAGCACCGAAAGGCCTAGGGGCTTCGTCCTCAAGGCCTCGGAGAGGCCTACGCCTGGGGGCTGAGGCGGGGGGTCCTCCTCGACTCCCGCGAAGGAGGCGACGACTCGCCTAGCCTCGACTACTCTCCCCCGCGCGGCTAGCCAGCGCGGCGACTCGGGCAAGTGCAACCGCGCCAGTAGGACTAAAAGGGCTAGCGCGAGGGCTGTGGCGAACGTGGCCAAGACTACGGTGCGCGGGTTGCTCGAGAGGGCTGCATACGCCAGCGAGAGGGCCGCTATGGCCGCCGCCCCTATGTTCCAGAAGTTGGCCGCCATCATCAACGCCTTCCCCCTATGCCTAGCCGGGGAGAGCTCGGCCAAGGCCGCGTATGCCGGGCCCATCTCGCCCCCTACGCCGAAGTTCATCAGAGCGGTGGTCGCCGTCGCGGCGGCGAGGCCTAGGGAGCCCGCCCAATACGCGGCCACGAAGGCTAGGGCGGCCGCCGTGTATATGGCCAGCGAAATTATTAGGCCCAGCCTCCTGCCAACAGCGTCGGAGATTCTGCCCAGGGCCAAGGCGCCTAGGAGAAACGCCGCCGAGTCCGCGGCCATAATAGCAGTGGCGTATTGAGCGAGGTTCTGCACTAAGTATATAACCGTCGGCACTAGGCTGAAGAGCACCCCGTCGAGTAAAAAGCTGGCGGATATCACCGCGAAGAGGCGCCAGTGCGCCCTGCCCCAAGCCGCTGAGTCTAAGGCTGACATAAGGTATCTTTCGAATTCTTATTATATATTTATCTTACTCAACATCAGCCCTGCGAATTTCTCGTCGAGCTCCTTAGCTGGGTCCGAACACCCTTATTCGCCGGTCACCATTACGTAGACCCTATCGCATATCTCGAGGGCCTTCCTCACGTTCTGCTCCACCAACAGATAGATTCTACCCCAATTCTCTTAATGGCCTCGAAGACCTTGAGGCGACCTTAGGCGCTTCGGCTCGTCTATAATCAACAAACTTACGCCTTTTTCATGAGCCCATCGATATAGCCAACATCCGGCGCTCGTCGCTTAACAAAACTTGACTTTACGCCGCATAAACTCCTTAGTTTGGGGAAATAATATAGTCAAGGGCACTCTTCATATCAAGTCCCTTAAACTCCCGATGCGGCTACCAAGTTTTAGTAAACCGAAGCTCGGGGAAATGTTAGGGATACCGAAGTCTTTGGGCGGCCGCATTACATAGCCTACGCCCGTTGGCGCGCCTTGTCGCAAGCCCATCAAATCCAATATATACGCGACGTCAATGCTAGAGGCGTGACGTTCTTGATAGCGGAACATGGAATAGACATAGCCTTTAAGTATGTAGACTACGTCTACGCTATGGCGAGCGGGAGGGTTATCTCAAGCGGCGCGCCCGACGTGGTGGTGAAAGATCCAAAAGTAATAGAGAGCTATATAGGGGATGACGTCGCTTTTAAGAGTAGAGGGCCTTGAGGCCGGCTACGGCAAATTCTACGCACTATTCGGCGCAGATCTCGAGGTCGGCTATAAGGGGATAGCCGTGCTCCTGGGCCCAAACGGGGCTGGGAAATCGATGCCGCCCATCTTGCACCGCCCATCTCCTCTTGATAAAAAGCCGATAAAAGCCCCTCGCCCACCTGGGGGTAATGCACGAAAACAAGGTCAGCATCGTTAGCCGACGAAGCGGTAAGCCCGTCGGCATAGTGACGGGGAGCGCCTTGCCTATGTCTGTGCCAGGGGCTTTACGGGCGACGCGCCGGCGTTTTATGATTATGATAGAGGGCGATACAAGAAGATGTGATAGACTACATAGAAGATGTGCTAAACATCGGGCATTTGCCCATGGCGGATAAGGAGAGCGCTCGTGGGTTTGATCAGCTTTACTTAATGGATCTCGCGGCCACGTTGCTCCGCCTAAGGGAGTAGCTACTTTTTAAATACCTCGATAATTTCATGGATATAACGGCCCTAGTGGAGAAGGCCTCTAAGTCGGTGGTCGGCATCGTCACGGGCGAGCTGGGGTGGTTCGGCGAAGTTTTACAGAGGAGCTTCGGGACAGGCTTTTACATAGATAGGCAAGTTTTAGCTACGGCGTTTCACGTAATAGCCGGCGCC
>JZWT01000056.1 GCA_000960885.1 Thermoproteus sp. AZ2
TAATAGCGAGTCCACGGGGAAACGCATATATTATTTTAAAGAGCAGGCGCCGTGAGGCCTCTGCGCGTAGCGCTCATCGCCGCGTTGGGCGCCCTCGCCGCCGCCTACGTCTACCTCGCCGGCATGGGGCTGGGCGACTCCGAGCCGCTGGCGGCTGGCATAGTGGATTTAGGCGCGTGCGGGCCCTACAACTACGCCTACAACGCCACGGGGGCCATGGGGCTGCTCTATTTGGCGAACGCATCGTTCTACTCCTATGGGCCGAGCCGCTCCAACTCAATCGGGATACAATTGAACGTATATATAGCGGGGGGAGGCGGCGCATATTGGGCCCAAGACGTGTTAATACTCAGCCGCATAAACGGCACATATTATTTGGCGGCGGCCGACTACCTCTACAACCTAAGCGACCTCTCCTCCCTCTCCGTTAAGGGGCACGGCGGCGTCGTCGAGGAGGCCCGCGGCGGCCGCGTAATACGCCTATACCAATTCTCGGCGACGGCGGGTCCCCTCGACCTCCCGGCGACCCTCGGAGCTAGGATCTTCATCAACGGATCGGCCGTCTACTTTTCCTATATGGTCGACGGGGCCTGGCGCGTATACGACGTAGTTCAATTGCCGGAGGGCGCCTACTCCATCTCGGTGGGGCAAGAGCTCTATGGGCGACGCGCCGACCTAGAATGGGTCGTGGTGGGGCCCCAGGAGGGCTATGCGGCGTATATAGAGCGGTGGTCCGGCTGGGCCCAGTTGTTCTACTACTACGGCGGCTGGCGCCAACCCCCCTGCGCCTATTCGGCGGCCCAAGCGCCTTCAACCGCCGAGTCCACAGACGCCGCGCATGGACTCGCCGAGTATTTAACGCCGAGCGGGGAGGTGGCCCAGGCGGCTGGGCCGACCGAGCTGGCGCTCCTCTGGCGGCCTTCGCTGGAGGTGGAGCCGGCGGCCGGGGCCATAGTGATTACGGCGTATCCCCCCTTGGGGGATTGGCACATATACGTAAACGGGACGCCGATAGAGGCGCCGGGATTTCCCGTTGAGGTGCCTGCAGGCCCGGGCGTCTACTACATCCGTGCCGAGCTATACGCCGGATCCGCCGAGGTTTACAAGGCGGATTACCTAGTGACGGTGCCCGGCTAGTTGTGCTCAGCCTTAGCCGCAAAGGCCTTGAGCACGAAGTATAGAGCCGCAGCCACTGAGAATATTGCCAACGCGGCTAAGGCGAGGCCTAGAATTCCGCCCGACGCGAGAAACGCCGCGGGGCCCACGAGGGAGCCTATGGCCATGCCGACCCCGAGCACGACGCTGTAGAGGCCCATGGCGGTGCCCCTCATCGAGACCAACGCCCTATCGCCGACTATTGCCAGGACGGAGGGCGCAATTGCCGACGCCAAGAACACCAGGGGGGAGGCCGCCGCCACGGCCTTGAGAGGGCTCACGTTGGCCGCCAAGAGCGCCGTTATTACTACGAGGGCCGCCAAAACGCCGCCGACGCCGAGCTCCAACGTCTTTTCGCGGCCCCACCTATCCGAGAGCCTTCCGAAGACAACCGCACCGAGCCCTACCAAGATCAACGCGCCGGCAAATAATAGGCCTACCTGGAGGTGTGAGCCAAGCGGCAGGAGGTGGGCGCCGGAGGACGAAATCGCGTTGGCAATGGCTCTGCCCGAGTATATGGCTAGGCCTATGAAGGTGGTTAGTGCGAACCACAGGGGGAGCGCCGGCCAAGTCCTCGGCGGAAGCCCCTTAAACGGGTTCAGCGGGATCTCGACGCCCTTTACGGGCGCGGTCTCCGCCATGAGCACCACGGCTGGCGCCGCGGCGGCCGTCAAGCCGGCGAGCGCGCCCATGGCCCCGGCGCCGCCGAGGGCTTGATACAACGCGGCCCCTAAGAGGTACCCTATCGCGTAGCCGCCGAGGTTTGAGAACTCGAAGGCCCCCATGCCCAGCCCCCTGTTGTTGAACTCGGTCAAGTCGGTGACCATGGCTAGCGACGAGACTAGGATGAAGGCCGTGACGAAGCCCGTGATGGCGTTTAACGCGCCTACGAGCAAAGGCCCCTGGCCCCATAGGAGCGCGAGGTACATCAAGGCCATGGCGGCGAGCCTCCCGAAATAGCCCAACAACATGGCGGGCCTCCTCCCCAGCCTATCCGCCGCGCGCCCGGCGGCGAAGGAGCCCAGAGCCTCCATTAAGGGGTAAACGGCCAGCACCGCGCCTACGGCCAGCTCTTGGCCGGGGAATAAGAATGAGATCACGGCCGCGCCCGCCCCCGAGCCTATCCTGGCTATTAGGACGGGGAGGTAGGTAGCCGTTAAACTACGCATAAGGCCCGGCCGACGCCCCGTTAAAAGCCTTTCAATACGGCCTCAACGGCGGCGCCTATATCCGCCTTGAGGCCTAGATCCCTTAGTGCCATGCCGAGGGCGATGAAGGCCGAGGCCAGGCGAGTCGGCGAGGCTTGGACCCCCATGTGGCCTATCCTCAACACGCTCTCCTCAAGCCTCCCCCAGCTCCCCGCCAACATGACGCCGTATTTCTCCCAAGCTATGCGCCTCACGTCGGCGGGCCTCACGCCCCTAGGCGCTGAAAAGGCCGTCACCGAGGGGCAGGTGCAGGCGGCCGAGGAGGGGTAGGGCTCCAGCCCCATCGCCTCCAGCGCGGCCCTCGCCGCCCTCCTCGCGGCGTCATGCCTGGCGTAGACGGAGTCTAGCCCCTCCTCGTAGAGCAGCCTCAAGCCTTCGTCTAAGGCGTAGAGCAACACGTCTGAGAACGTGTAGGGGAAGACCCCCTTGCCGTCCAACATCTCCTCCCACAGCAGGGGGTTAAGGTAGAAGGAGCCTCTGTTGACGCGCCTAAACCTCTCCCAAGCCCTCTCGCTGGCGGCGAATATGGTGAGGCCGGTGGGGACGTTCAACGCCTTTTGGCTACCGCCTATCATTACGTCTACCCCCCAGCCGTCGAAGTCTACGGGCATAGAGCCTATGCTGGACACGGCGTCTACTATTAAGACGGCGCCGAAGTGGGACGCTATTTTGCCGATCTCCCTCACGTCGTTGAGGAGGGCCGAGGGCGTATCGCAGTGGACCAACGTGATGACCTCGACGTCTTTATTCGCCTCCAAGGCCCTCTCCACGGCGTGGGGGTCGGCGGCCCTCCTCCAGTCCAGGCCCAGGGTTATAGGCTTCCCTCCATACAGCTTCACCAGGTCGGCGAAGCCCTCGCCGTATACCCCGTTGTCCACGACGAGGACCTTGGTGCCCTCCTTCACCGTGTTGGCTATCGCGGCGTCTAGGCCCAACATGGCCTCGCCGACCCAGACGTAAAGCTTTGCCTTACGAGCGCCGAGGAGATCCCTAAGCCTAGCCCTAACGGAGTTGTAGAGCTCTAGGAAGGCCGGGTCTAAGTCGGGGTTTGTGGTCTCCCTAGCTAATGCCATGCGGACCCTATGCGGTATCTCGGTGGGGCCCGGCGTCATTATGAGCCTATCTGTATAGTGACGCATGCTATATATCCCCAATAAAATTATTACGCTTCTGCGTGTAATAGGCAATTTAAGCCGACGCGGAGGCCTCGGCGTGGAGGCCCTAGTCGAAAGGAAAAAGGAGTTGGCGGACTGCGAGATAGAGGACTGGGATAAATTCGCCGCGCTCCCCCTAGACGTACAGGAGAAGGTACTAGAGATCTTGGGCGGGGCCGAGGTGGACGACGCGACGCGCCTACTGTTATCCCTACTAGAGAGGAAGGGGGTAGTGAGATGTCTCTGAGCGAGGCGTTGGACGCGCTGTCGATGTTGAGGAGGTTTAGGCCGTATTTGGCCGGCGCAGGGGGGCTAAGCGATATGATGAACGCGTTGAGGTGGTCTCTGTGGTACGCCGCCAAGTGGTGGCCGCTGGCCCGCGAAAACCCAGATACGCTCTTCGCGAAGGCCCTCCGCCTCTCCTTAATACACCACGGAGTCATAGACGAACGGGGCGAGTTGAAGAAGGCGTTGAAGGAGCCGGAGAGGCCTAGGGGGCCCTACGCGCAGGAGTGGCTGGCGCTCCACGAGGCCTTCGACAAAATAGCTGGGGCGGTCGCCAAGGGCGAGGCCGATAGGGACGTCCTCGAGGCCTTGCTCGCCTCTATGCAGAGCCAGGGGTGGTATAGGCTCTGGCGCGACGGCTTCTTAGAGGCCGCCGGGTTTAAGGCGGCGAAGCGAGTGTTTGAGCCCAAGATGAGGGGAGGCATAAACGCCGTGGACATATATAAGGCGTATGGGCTCGAGCTATACGTCGGCTACGAGGAGTCCCGCGAGGCCGCCGCGGCGCTCCTCGAGGCGGTCCCGGCGGTTGAGGTCGATAGGTGTAGCGGCCGCGGCATCTGCGTCTACTCGGCCTCCTCCACATGCGAAGTCGCCGAGGAGCTGAGGGGGTTGGGCGTGGACTCGGTCCTACTCTTCAATGTATTGCATTGGTTCCCCGACCCTCTCAAGGAGCTCAGGTGCATCGCCGCGGCGGCGCCTAGGGCGCGGCTCTACGTGGGCCAGCCCGTGGTCGAGACCATGCCGGGCTTTATAGCGATAAATACGGCGCTCGGCGCATACCACGTCTTCTCGCGCGAAGACGTCGAGGGCCTATTGGAGGCGGCTGGGTTTAAGAGAGCCTCTCTACTCCTCCGCGCGGTCCCCTTCTACGCCGCTGTCTGGGCTCGATAATATATGTCACCTTATTTCCATGAGGCGGCTGGTCAAAGTAGTGGCGGCTATACCTAGGGGGCATTTACACATGCGCATGGCCTTGATCTTCGACGACGGGGAAGTAGTAATCCTCAGCGAAGCCCTCGCAGCGGGGCTGGCTAGGGCGTACATAGACGTGGCGGCGCATCCGACGAGGCGCGGCGTAGTGCTGTGCGTCGGCGAGGTCGAGGGGAAGCCGGGATATGCGAAGACTCAGCTGATAGAGTGCGGAGGGGAGGGCGAAGCCTTGGCAGAAATAGAGGAGCTCCTGCGCGGAGAGGCCCTAGGAGAAAAAGAGGGCGATCGAGGGGGGTCCGGGGGTCGCCGGGGTTAATCCCTCAACCGCCCTCGCCATACATTCTTTATGGGTATATATAGTTTTTCATAAAAACAAGAAAAAGTAAATGCCTATATAATTTAAGTAAAATACACTTAAACAATAAATAAATTAGACGCCGAACCCATTTAAAAATATAGCCCTCCATCATAATAGTAGAATTAGAGAAAATTTTCTATAATATGGGCCCCACGTCCGGCCTCCCTTGCCTAAGCCCCATCCCGGCGAACCTCGACAAATCGCCCCTTAATAAGTATACTAAGTTTTGCGCGTGTTTCCTAGCCCTATCCACGGCTATCGCCTTAAGCTCGGCCTCGTCCTTGGCCTCGTCCTCGTGGACTGTCGCGTCTAGGATTAAGACGTCCATCTCTATCTGTAGCTGTATGAGGCCTATGGACATGGCCAAGTAGCTGAGCTTATCGGTCAGGGAGGGCCCAACCCAGCCCAGCACAATGACGGCGCTGCAGCCCTCCTTGGCCAGCCTCTTGGCGGCCCAAATCGTGTTCTTAATGCCGGGGACCGTGATCCTTCTGATATTGGCCGAAGGCATGAGGTTCCTGAGCTCCTCCACGGCTATAGAGCCCATGTCCACGCGCGCGAAGGTCGTGTCCACTACGCCTATACAGTCCATGCGGCGGCCGTAAACTAAATATATAACTATCTCGGCAATGCCGTGAAGAGGTTCGGCGTCTCGCTCCCCGAGGACCTCGCCAAGGCCGTGGAGAAGCTGTCGGAGGAGCTGGGCACCACTAGAAGCGCGGTTGTCGCGCAGGCCGTGTCCAACTTCCTGAGCGCGTACAGCCAGCACTTAAAAGACGGCCACAGATGCATGGGCGCGGTCTTGGCCATCACGAAGGGCGTCGAGGACGTCAACGAGGCGCTCGAGCGGTATAGGGAGTTGATAGTGAACTTCTCCCACATGCACGTCGAGGGGAAGTGCGTGTCCGTGTTCGTCGTGTACGGCGACGGGAAGAAGATAGGCGAGTTCCTGATGGCGATATCGGAGAGGGCCGACAAGGCGTACTTCACGCCGTTAGAGTAATAAGGCCGCGCCCGTCGAGAGGTATGGCCAAGTTCAAGGTGTTGGGATCCGACATACAACACCTCTTACTAGAGCTGGGGCCCGGCGAAAGGGCATACGCCGAGGGCGGCCACTTGGTCTGGAAGTCGAGCGACGCCAAGCTGAGGGCCGCCGCGAGGGGCGGGCTGTTCGCTGGAATTAAGAGGGCCTTGACGGGGGCCAGCTTCTTCGTGCTGGAGATAGAGGGCCCCGGCAAGGCCGATTTGGCGGGCTTCGCGCCGGGGAAAGTCGTCGAGGTGGCCCTAGACGGCTCTAGGGGGATTTTAGCCGAGCACAGGAGCTTTCTAGCCGCCGAGGACACAGTCGAATACGACGCGAAGCTCGTAGGGCTCGGCTTCGGCTGGCTGGGGGGCGAGGGGCTCCTCATGGCTAAGTTTAAGGGGGTCGGCAGAGTCTTCCTACACGCCATAGGCGACGCGGTGGTCCTAGACCTAGGCCCCGGCGAGGCAGTAGACGCCGAGGCGGGCCACGTCTTGGCCTTCGAGGAGGGTATGAAGGCGACGGTGAGGAGGGTCGGCGGGTGGCCACGATGCTCTTCGGCGAAGAGGGGCTTTGGCTGCCCACATAGAGGGGCCCGGCAGAGTTTGGCTTAGGACGTTGAGCCGGGGGCAGATCATCATGGGCCTAATGCCGGAGCTGGCACAAGTTGTTAGATCTACATAAATAGGGGATTCCCCCACCCCGTGGAGGACTGGATAAGGGCCCTGAGGGAGCTGATCGTAGAGGAGCTCAAGAGGAGCAAATTCCCGCTCCCCGCCGATAGGTCTATCTGCTCCAAGTGGATGGAGGGGATGGCCGAGGGCGGGAGGAGGATCCTCTACACCTCTTGCATGTACCAGCTGGCGCCGCTGATAGATAAGGCGGTCGACCTCTTGAGGGCCATGGGGGCTAGCTCGGGGGGAGCTAGGGCGAGGCTCGCCGCCGTGGGGGCCAAGGCCTTCGGGCGCCTCGTGTTAAGGCCGGACGAGGAGAGGCTCAGGTGGGCCGAGGGCGTGCTCAAGAACATAGCCGCCATGTTGAAGAGGGCCGGGGTGGAGTTCGGCGTATTGAGGGACGAGCCGTACTCGGGCGCGTTGTTGTACGAGCTGGGCTTCGAGAGGGATTTCGCCGAATACGCCAAGTCGGTGTACGCCTACTTCAAGGAGAAGGGCGTCGAGGAGGTGATCACGGTCGATCCCCACACATACCACGTCTTGTCGCAGATATACCCCAAATACGTCGACGGCTTCGACCTAAAGGTGTACAGCTATATGGACTTCGTGAAGCCCGCCGGCGCGAGGATAAGGGGCAGGGTGGTCGTGCACGACTCTTGCCTATACGCGAGGTATTTGGGGAAATACGACGTATATAGGCGGCTCTTGGACGAGGCCGGCGTGGAGAGGGCCGAGGACCCCTACGTCACGGGGAGGGCCTACTCGGGCTGTTGCGGCGGGCCCATAGAGTCCGTGAGGCCCGACGTCTCGGCCGAGGTGGCGAAGCTGAGGGTTCAACAACTGGCCAAGCTGTCGGAGGTTGTCGTGACCGAGTGCCCCATATGCTACGTCAATTTGTCGAAGGCGGGGCGCGGCGTAGTCAAGGTCTACGACTTGGCCGAGGTCTTGGCGTGAGGCCCGAGGAGGCAAGGGCGGAGGCGGGGAGGTGCGCCCGCTGCGGCTTCTGCGAGGCCGTCTGCCCCACCTACAACGCCGTCAGGGCCCGCCACTACGGGCCCAGGGGCAGGCTCGCCATGGCCCTAATGGCGCTCGACGGGATGGCCCACGACAGATACGTGGTGGAGAGCCTTGCGACCTGTCTGCGGTGCCGCGCCTGCGAGCTCGTGTGCCCCGCCTCCATAAGGATAGTCGACGTAATAGCGGCGGCGAGGTCGGCCATATATGAGGGTGCCTAGGGCCTTCCTCGAGGAGGCCAAGGCCAGATGTAAGCCGGAGGCCGAATGCGCGGCGCTCCTCTTCGGCCGCGGCGGCGATGTCCTCAAATGGCGTTGGGCTGAGGCCGAGGCCGACAAATACTCCTTCAGGATAGGCGCTGAGGAGGTATATAGGGCCGTGACGGATGCCGAGGCCGAGGGCCTTGAGCTAATCGCCATTTTCCACAGCCACCCCGTCGGCTCCCGCCCAAGCTCGGTCGACGCCAAGTACATGCGCCTGTGGCCAGTGGCGTGGATAATCATGGACGCGTCCACCGGCGAGGCGAGGGCGTGGAGGCTGGGGCCCCAAGGCCTTGAGGAAATCCCTATATACCCCGCGTAGGCGGGGGCGTGTTGGTCTTAACCACGCCGGCCAATATAAGGTACTTCGCCGGGGTCGCCGTAGAGGCCTACGAGAGGTTCGCGGCGCTGGTCATCTGCGGCGCGAGGAAGGCCCTCGTCTTGCCGGAGCTCGATAGGGGGAGGGCAGCCGCCGAGGCCTATTATTATAAGGACGGCGAGGACCCCGCCGAGGCCTTGAGGAGGGCCGCCGAGGGGTGCGAGGGGCCCGTGAAAATAGACGGGGGGACTACGGCCAGGGCGCTGGAGGTTATAAGGAGGGCCCTCGGCCCCAGCTACGAAATTGCCGACGAGGAGATATACGCGCTCAGGGCCGTGAAGAGGGCCGAGGAGGTGGAGCGTATAGCGGCGGCCGCCCGGGCGATTAAGGAGGTGGTCGAGGAGGCCGCGGCGTCTTTAGAGCCGGGCGCCTCGGAGAGGCAGGTGGCCGCGAGGATATTCCTGGCCTTAGCCGATAGGGGGCTGGAGCCCGGCCCCATCTTGGTCCAATTCGGCGAAAACACGGCCCTCCCGCACCAAGGGCCCACGGGCAGGAGGCTGAGGGAGGGGGACGCCGTAGTCATAGACGTCACGGCGGCCTACGAGGGCTACTACGGCGATATAACTAGGTCCTTCGCCTTTAGGGGCGGGCCGAGGGGGTATGGGGATGTCCACGAGGCCGTCGCGGAGGCCCAGAGGGCCGCCATAGCCGCGGCTAGGCCGGGGGCGAGGGCCGGCGACGTGGACGAGGCGGCTAGGGCCGCGCTGAGGGCGAGGGGCCTGGGCCAATACTTCACCCACAGGACGGGCCACGGGCTAGGCCTCGAGTTCCACGAGAGGCCCAACATAGCCCCCAACAGCGCCGAGGTCCTCAAGCCCGGCAACGTCTTCACGGTGGAGCCCGGCGTATATCTGCCGGGCAAATTCGGCGTGAGGATCGAAGACGACGTAGTTGTGGCCGAGTCCGGCGCCGAGGTGCTCTAGCGGGCCGCGAGGCGCGTGTGCCGGGCGTATATGACGGCGATAGACAGCAGTAGGCCGAGCGCGTGCGGCAGAGTATTCGGCGTGATGTAGAAGGCCAAGACCCCCGACAGCGATATGATGGCGAGGACCGCCGCGGCCCGCCAAAGGCGAGTCTCGGCCGACCTCTCTATCCGCGCCGCTACATAAATACTGGCCAAAAGTATATACTCGGCGTATATGGAGGTCCCAATAGACGGCGCGCCCGACCTAAGCCACACGACGGCGCTCACGGCGTAGCTGACCGCCGCTGCGCAAAGCGCCGAGGAGGCCAAAAACCGCCGGCCGAGCAGCCCGGCGGCTCTCCCCGCCCGCGCCGACAAGAAGTCGTGAAGAGACGCGAGGAGGGCCAGGGGCAGAGTGAAGGAGGCGACGCCGGCCAAGAAATACGGCCAAACCCCTATATACCGAGCCTCATAGGCGTTGAAGAGCGAGAAGGCGAAGAACGCCAAAGCCGCCGCGTCTACCCTGGGGAAATACGGCGTCGCGCTGCGTCGCTCAGCCGCTGCCGATAATAGGGCCCCAGCAGGCGCAGAGACGGCCAATAAAGCGCAGGCTGCCGATACGGTTGCGGCCGCTCCAAACGCCTCTAAGGCGCGCCTCAGCACATATTACACGACGCCTAGATTTAAAGCGTGGCGCATCGGCCGTAGAGGCGCCCAACAGCTAAAAATGTGGGGTAACGCGGAGCGGAGGGCTGCAAGGCCCGCCTGCGGCCTTAGGGCATTATTTATTCAGAATCAGAATAATTAATATTAATATAAATTTAAAAGATGATATTTTTCAAATTAGATAGATTATATTGCTATGAATGCCGAAAATCTAAATAAAAAATATCTAGTAATTAAATACGTTGGCCTAGGCATATTCGCGCTAGCGTTGGTGCTCGCCGCCGTAGGAATAATACAGCCTGCGAGTCTTAACGGAAAATTAGGCATCTTCTAAGAAAATTCTATAATCGGCAGACATATATAATGGGCTTTTTATAACTTCGTCCTTATTGGCGAGCTCTGCTAATATTACATATTCCACATAGCCTCCAAGGGCGCTTAACACAGTAATATAATCTAAGAGATCTATAAGGCTGAGCTTGTTTATGATCGAGAGACCGCTGAAGACTAGCACATCTGCTTTTTCCTGGCCGAGCGCAAGCCTAAGAGCTAGGGATGCCAGCTCTTGGAAGGTAGAAATGGGGTAGATGCGCCAGCCCGCGCCGAGCACATCCGCCTTTCTTAGCACTATTATGCCGGGCATGTAACATAGAGCACGTTTTTGCCCTCAGTCAACTCCTTCAGCTTAGCCAAGACGTCGTCTTCGCGGGGCCCGAACACGCCTATGACAGACCCGCGG
>JZWT01000057.1 GCA_000960885.1 Thermoproteus sp. AZ2
TTCGCCCACCTCTCTCTTAATGACTCTCCCGTTTGAATATTCGTGGATCACCTTAACTACTTTCGACACCAGCTTAGGCACCTGCGGCGGCTCCCTCATCATATCAGGCGTATACATCATATCTTCGTGTCTGTAGAAGGCCATATCCCTAATATCGGTGGGGTATAGGGCAAATGTGGGACATGCGTCAATGCAGTAATGACACATAATACAGCGGCCGTAATCTATGCCGGGGTAGCGGCGGCCGTTCTTCTCTAAATACATCTTGATAGCGTTGGTCGGACATATACGGGCACAAATCATACAAGAGGTGCACTTCTCGGTCCATAGGCCTATCCACCCCCTAATCCTCCCCATATAGTCGGGCACCTCGTAGGGGTAGTATATCGTCAAGCGCTCTGGCTTAAACAAGTACTTAGCCCCTATCCCCAACGCGTCGAGCGTCGCCCTAACTATTTCGCCTAAGCTCTGGCGCGCCATATCACAACAGGAAGAACTCCGCTAAGGAGACCGCGGCCGCGGCCAACGAGAGTAGCAATAAGCCCCTCCAGCTAAACGCGAGGGTGTGGTCCAGCCTCAACACCGGCATCACAGAGCGGAGGAATACGAAGAACACCATGAGGATGAAGGTCTTCACCATTACCCACACAGCCGCCGCTAAATTGCCCAAGATGTCTACGGGCCAGGGGCCCGGCGTTATGGGGGCCCAGCCGCCTAAGAATACGAGGGCGCCTAAGAGCGAGTAGGAGAACAGCCCGACGTAGATACCGCCGCCGAACGTGAGCGCCAGGAATATGCTGGAGAAGTCGGAGTAGGGGCCGGTCGCTACGTCGCCCTCGTAATCGGCTATTTCGAAGGGGAAGCGGCTGGTCGCGATGGCGACACCTATTATGTAAACTATAAACGCTATAGGGTTATATATCGCGCCGACCACGTAGGTCTGGCGCTCGACGATGCCCACGGGGTCTATGGTCTTAAAGGTGAGGAACATGCTCGCCAAGGCGAGTATGATGGGTATCTCATACGCCGTAGTCAACAGAGACTCCCTAGCCGCGCCTATGTAGGCGAAGCGGTTGTTCACGGCCCAGCCCATAGCCACTACAACTATCGATAGATATAGGAGCACGGCCAGGGACATGACCAGGCCGTATTGTAGCGCGGGGCCCGTCAAAAGCGCGAAGTGCGGCGAGAGCGGGACTAAGAACGCGGGGAGATAGGCGAGCGTGATGAAGAGCGGCGGCGCTGTCACGAAGAGCCACCTATTTGCATCTTGCGGTATTATCACCTCTTGCGTCAAGAAGCGGAGGGCGTCTGCGATTAGCTGTAGATAGCCGCCGAGCTTAGGCGAGATGTGGTACGGGCCCACCCTCATCTGGACCCTAGCTGCGATCTTCCTCTCCGCCCATATAATAGTCAGAAGTATTATGCCCGAGACTATCACCACAAATAAAAAGTCCCAGAGCCTAACCGAGAGGAGCCAAGAGGGGAGCATAATTAAATTTTGGCAGATTTAAATTATCTATCCGCCTCGGGCGGGAAGAAGCCGAAGCTGCCATATATCGCCGGGAGGTCCATGAGCCGCGCACCGATACACGCCTTCATGAAGGCGCGGAGGTTCTGCCAAGAGGGCGTGCTTATCCTGACGCGGAAGAGCCTCTCGGTGCCGGAACCCCACACTTGGAAGAAGTAGCGGCCACGGCCGCCCTCCGTCATGCCAGCGCCCTCGGCTAAAGGCGTAGTGGTCACGTAGTAGCCGCTTAGCCTAACCAGCTCGTTCAACATCTCGCGCTCCTTAGGCGGAATCTTGTGGGTAGCGGCGTGGCCTATTAGGGGGCCGTCCATGGGGACTTGCTTGAAGGCTTGTCTGATGATCTTAATAGACTCCCTTATCTCGCCTATCCTCACGAGGGTGCGCGCCAAGGAGTCCCCGCCGTCCTCGACGACTACGTTCCACTCGAAGTTTTTATATATGCCATAGGGTATATCGCGGCGCGTATCCCAATCCACCCCCGAGCCCCTAATGCCCGGCCCCGTCGCTAAATAGGCGGCGGCCTCCTCCTTGCTGAGATAGCCGACATCCTTAAGCCTAGAGTAGCCCACGGGGTTCCTTATCACCAGCTTGTAAAACTCGTCGAGCTTCCTCTCCAGAAAGTCCAGGAAGCCGGGCAGGCGGTCGTAGAAGGCCTTCGGCGGCGCTCTGCGGACGCCGCCGGGCACCACCCATGTCGGCGTAGTCCTGCTACCGGTCGCGATGGCCCAGAGGTTGACCAGGAGGTCGCGGAGGCCGAAGGCCCACATGAAGCCCGTCGACGACCCCAGCATAATTGCGTGTAGGCCTAAGTCGTATAAATGCGCCGATATCCTAGACATCTCGCCGAAGATTACCCTTAGGTACTCGGCCCTCTCGCTCACGTCGTACCCGAACATCCGCTCGAGGGCCATGCTGTAGGCCCACGTGACGTTTATAGCGTCGGGAAGGGCGAGCCTCTCGAAGAGCGGGATGCCCATTATGAAGTGGCGCGTCTCGCCGAGCTTCTCCATGGTGCGGTGGACGAAGCCGGGGTCCGGCTGTATATCGACTATTATATCGCCGTCCAGTTCCACGAAAAAGCGGATATGGCCGGAGGTGGGGTGCTGGGGGCCGAAGAGGAGCTCCAGAGTCCTCCTGCCGCCGGGGCCGCTGCTCGTCTCGCGGAGGACGAGGCCGTACTCCCGCATCTCCACGCCCATAGGCCCAGCTATATCCCTATATAAAAATATAGGCTCCGCCGACTTAAAGCTTATTAAAGAATATCTGGTAGGTGTTGTGGAAGTAGATGCGGATAGAGTGCTGGGGCTGTTAAAGCTCCTCTTAGACTTCGGGGGGAGGGCCCACATAGGCGATTTGGCTAAGGCCCTCCACTTGACTTGGGATGAGGTATACCACGTGCTGGAAACTGCTGAGAACCTAGGCGCCGTAAGGATCGACGACAACGAGGTCGGGATCACTACGAGGGGCCTAGAGCTTTTGAGGATGAGGTTCGGCGATATACATCACATGGTGAGGCTAAAGGCCGAGGAGTTAGGCACGTCCTAAGCCAAATACCGCTTTTAAGGGGCTGGAGGCTTGCCCAGCGGGGCTTAACCCATCGGCGGCCCTCTGGGCTTTTCACATAGGGCGCGAAAACCGAGAAAGGGGTAGAGAGCGCCGGGGGTGGGATTTGAACCCACGCCCCCTTGCGGGGACGGACTTTCCACTTTCTGAAATAGCAGGCCCGCGCCTTGGACCAACTCGGCCACCCCGGCCTCTTTACCCCGTTATCGCGTGTTATTAAATTTTTAGGCAAAGAGCTCGAAGAACCTATCCCTGATATACGGCTCAGTTAACTCTAGGGAGCCCGCCTTAACTAGATAAGATGTCCGGGGCGCCACTTTGCCTATAACGGCGGCCCTTAAGCCCAACGCGCCCAGCCTCCTCTCTGCCTCTTTCAGCCTCTCGGGCGGAACCGCGGCGAGGAGGGCGCCGGAGCTGAGCGTGGCGAGGGGGTCTAGGCCTGCCGCCTTGCAGAGCATCAAGGCCTCCTCGGCTATGGGCACGGCGGCGGGGTCTATCTCTATTGAGGCGTTAGACGCGTAGGCCATCTCGACGAGACCGCCTAAGATGCCCCCCTCAGTTGGGTCGTGCATCGAATCGGCTAGGTCGGCCAGCGCTAGAGCCTCCTTAACCGCTGAGACCTGCCGTATAAAGCCGGCCGCCCTCTCCAAGGCCTCCTCGGGCACGCCGCGCCTCCTCATCTCGTCTTTAAAGTCAGTCGCCAAAATCGCGGCGGCCTCAAGCGCGGCGCTCTTGGTCATGATTATTAGGTCGCCGGGCTTGGCGCCGCCTGTCGATATATAGCGCTCGCCGACGCCTATCACGGACGTGACTACAAGGGGCCTCGCCACCGCCGTGGTGACCTCCGTGTGGCCGCCCACTATCGCTACGCCCAGCTCCCTAGCCGCCGCGTCCATCTGGGCCGTTATCGCGTCTAGCGCCCCCTCGTCGGCTGTGGGCGGCAGGAATATGGTCGTCATGGCCCAGCGCGGCCTAACGCCTCTGACCGCTATGTCGTTCGAGGGCACGTGTATTGCGAGCCAGCCCAACAAGCCTATGGAGCCCGAGATGGGGTCTACGTGCATGGCCGTAAACGAGCCCCCCGACCTTATTATCGCGGCGTCTTCGCCTATGGAGGGCCCCACCAG
The DNA here is from genome assembly GCA_000960885.1 of Thermoproteus sp. AZ2. Lineage (GTDB taxonomy): Archaea > Thermoproteota > Thermoprotei > Thermoproteales > Thermoproteaceae > Thermoproteus. The sequence continues at coordinate 4,222 of JZWT01000057.1, forward strand.
CACGGCTGGGTCGTAGGCGCCGGTCCTGTTGTAGATATATTTCCTAACTATATCTACGGGGAGCTTCCCCACCTTCATCTTAAATGCGCCAAGAGATCCTCGGCTATTTTCTCCAATCTTCTTTTATCTTCCTCGGCTAATTTATCTAAATTCTCCAAGATATAACCATATAGATTCTCGAAGAGGGATAAAGCCTCTTTTATGTAGTCCGCGCCTAGGCCCAAGAGCCTTTTGCCCTCCTCGGTCAACTCGTAGTACTTCTTGGGCCCCTCTACCTTGGCGACCCTAATAAGCCCCTCCGACTCTAGCTGGGCCAACGCGGGGTAGATGGAGCCGGGGGAAGGGCGCCAGAAGCCCCACGTCATCCGCTCTATCTCGTCGGCTATTTGGGACCCGGTCAACGGGCTATGAGTCGCCAAGATGTTCAGTATTAAGTGCCTTAGGCCTCTACGCCTCATTATCAGAGGAGGGCCCTCGCCCCACCAACGCCTATGCCAACGATTCACTATCGAATCGTTATCGATTCATTTAAACTTTTCGAGAAAGGCTCAGCTTAGCCAGCACCAGCGAGAGGACGCGGCTCCACTCCTCCCTCGTGAGCCAGAGGACCTCCACGCCCCAGCCCTCGACTAAGGAGACGTAGTTCCTGTGGACTACCAGCAGGGCCCTTGGCGCCGCGGCTACGGCCGACCTAACAGCGTCTAGGAAGCCGGGGCATTTGGCCTCCATGGCGCCCACCTCGTCTACGACGAGCAGATCGGCTGGCGCCAGCGACTCGGCCATTAGGCGGCAGGCGGATAAGTCGACCACATATTTGCCCACCCTCGGCTCCCCCGAGCCCACCCTCGCCAAAACGGCGGTCGCCCCATCGGTCAGCCTAACGACGGAGAAGCCGGCCCTCTCGCGGCCCGATCTAACCTCCTTGGTCACAAACCCGCTCACCTTAAGGCCCGCCGATGAGGCCGCCTCGACGACCCTCACGGCAAGCGTGGTCTTCCCCACGCCGGGCATCCCGCTTATGCCTACCTTCACGCGAGAAGTAGCGGGTAAAAATAAATCAGCCCTTTCACGCCTCTTCACCTATCCGCTCGTCCAGCCTCTTCACATTTTAACCTAGGACCAATATATTACGGTGATGAGCACATTCTATTAGCTAAGGCTGGCTTAAGTGGCCAGGGCTGACCGCGCTTGCGTAAAGATTTAAAAGGCTACATACGATTGGCTCGCGGGACCCGTAGCTCAGCCTGGATAGAGCGGCGGCCTGCGGAGCCGTAGGTCGTGGGTTCGCGGCGACAGCCGGCCCAGAAATCCCACCGGGTCCGCCAGCGCCTTTCTCTAAGGCCCAGCTCAACGCCGGTCGACAACTATGCGGGGCCTGTGGGCGAGGTGAATCAGCCGGCAGGTCACAAATCATTCCTCATCTAGGCCTGCGTGGCCACATCACCGATGGGACGCGCCTAGCTCTTTTTAACCTCTTCTAGGGCCCTATCGGCGTGTTGATCGGCGCTTTTAAGCCCCTTCAAGACGGCGATTATTTCGCCGCGCCTTAAGATATAGGTCACCCTCTCGGCGGTCCCCGTCGGCCTCAAGACGCCTAGGCGGCTCGCCAACGCCCCTCCCCTATCGCTGAGGAGCTTGAACTTAAGCCCGTATTTTTCGGCGAATTTCTTAAGCGTTTCGGGGCTGTCGGTCGACACGCCGAAGACCTCGACGCCCAGCGCCCTGAACTCGTCGTATAGCTCGTTGAAGCGTATTGCCTCCCTGGTACATCCTGAGGTGAACGCCTTCGGGAAGAAGTACACCACGGCCTTTTCGCTCTTAGCCGGGTTTACCCGCTCGCCCGTGTGGGCCTCCAACTCTATCTCCGGGAACTGCTCGCCCGTCGCCATGGAGTCTCCGTTTTCTTTTTTAAGTGGTTTGATTTATGCTGGCTTGGATTATATCGATAGGCAACGAGCTCTTGATAGGCCGCGTCGTCAACACAAACGCCGCTTGGCTGGCCAAGAAGCTGACTTATCTCGGCATAAAGGTCGCCAGAATAGTCGTCGTGCCCGACGACGAGGCTGAAATCGTTGGGGCCTTCCGCGAGGCCCTCGAGAAGGCAGACCTGGTCATCTCGACGGGGGGCCTCGGCCCAACGCCCGACGACATAACGAACTTCGCCGTCGCCAAAGCCCTAGGCGTAGAGGCCGTCCTAGATGAGACGGCTAAGAGGTGGGTGGAGGAGAAGTATAAGGCTAGGGGCTACCCCTCGACGCCGGAGAGGCTTAAAATGGCCTATATCCCCAAGGGCTCGCGCCCGCTTTATAACTCCGCCGGCGTTGCGCCCGGCATATGGGCCGAGGCGGGTGGGAAAATCGTGGTGGTGTTGCCTGGCGTGCCTAAGGAAATGGAGGCCATATTTGAGGAGCAAGTGGAGCCGCTCTTAAAGGGAAGGACGCGCCTATGCTTCGCCGAGGACTCCTTTATGTTGAGGGGGGTCCCCGAGGCGGACCTAGCGCCATTGATCAGAGACGCTTTGAGGATAGACGAGAGGGTGTACGTCAAGAGCCACCCGAAGGGCCACGAGGTGGGGGCGCCCCTCGAGGAGATACATATCTACGCGAGCGCCGAGGATTGCGGGACTGCGCAGGCTATTGTGGCGCGCGCCAAGGGCTTCTTGATAGACTCGATAAGGAGCAAGTTCCCGAGGGCCGAAATCTCCTAGGCCATGCTCAAGGTGGCCGTTGTCGGCGTCGGGGGCTGGGGGAAGAACCACGTGAGGGCCATGAGGTTGCTCTCAGCCGAAGGCCTCGTGGAGGAGCTCTACGCCGTGGATATAGCCGAGGATAGGCTTAAGTGGGCCCAGAGGGTCTACGGGGCAGTTCCGCTGCGCTCTATAGACGAAGCGCTTAAAGCCGACGTAGACGCCGCCGTGGTGGCCACGCCGACTAAGCTACACCACCAACACGCGGCCGAGCTCGCCTCCTCAGGCGTCGCGGTGCTCGTGGAGAAGCCCTTCGCCGAGAATTATAAATTGGCCTTAGAGGTGAGGGACCGGGCGAAGGGCGTCGTGGCGACGACTGGCTACCTCCTCCGCTTCCACCCAGCCGTGAGGCGCCTAAAGGAGGGGGCCGCTCTATTGGGCAAGCTCGCGTCTATCTACGCCAAGCGCACCACGCCGCGCCCGCAGAGGCCAGGCGACGTCGGCGTGATCAAGGACTTGTCCATACACGACGTGGATGTGGCCCTCTTCGCCCTAGGCGCTAGGGCCAAGGCGGTCGTCGCGCACGGCCTCCTGGAGGGCGAATACCCCGTCCACGCGCAGGTCCTCGCGCTGGGCGACGACGTCTCTATGTTCTTCGAGTCGAGCTGGGCCTATTCGTATAAATTCAGGAGATTTGAGGCCGCGGGTCTCGAGGGCGCGGCCGTTATAGATTTCTCGACAGACGCGCTCTACTTCTATAGAAAGGACTCCGTGCTGAGCCCTAAGACCGCCGGCGAGGAGCCCTTGGTGGCTCAGGACAGAGAGTTCCTAAAGGCTGCGGCGGGCGAGGGGGGCTTAGTCGTCCCCTTCGACGACATAATATACACCCTAAAGGTCTGCGACGCCGCCGATATATCCATACGGCGCAGGCGAGAAGTATACTTAGAGGAGCTCGATAATTTTATCTAGGTGGAATATAAACGCGGGGAATTAAAGGCGCATGTTAGGCGAAGAGATCCCCCTAGAGGGATTGCCCTATGAGGCTCAAGAGGTCGCCGTCGCCGCATCTCAGATAATGGGCGGGGGCTCCGTCTATTTCCTAGGGCCCGGCCCCGGCAAGACCGCTATGTTGCGCGCCCTAGCAGTTTCCTTATATAAAGCCGGGTTTACGCCTATCTATATAAAATTAGAATGGGTTAAATATAGCTGGGGGCTCGCTAACTATATAGATAAATATGTGGAAAGACATAAAGAATTAGTGGGGTTCGAGCCCGCCAAAGATTTCGACGTGGCCTTAGTAGACGACGGCGAGTTAGCCGTGGAATACCCCAAGGCCTACGCCGAGCTTATATCGGAGCTGAGGGGGAGGATTAGGGCTGTCGCGGCCCGCACCGAGGACCTCGACGCCGTTGCGGCCGTATTCGGCGATGGGCTACCCATATACGTCAAGGGCGATGGGGCCCGGCCGAGGGCCAAGGCGCCCTTCGGGCTAGCGCTAATAGGCTCCACAATAGAGGTCGAAGTCATATAAACGCCGCATATCGTATAACCGCTGGGTGGGGGGCCCTCCTATAGATCCACACCTCCCTAAAGCTCTTTTTGTCAAATACGGCGACTCTCACTAAATCCTTTACGTCGTTTACGTGTATGCTCATGACGTGTCCCCCCTCCACCTCCTCCACGCTCCCATCGACTTGGTTAGACGTTAGGTCGGGCAATAGGACCTTCTTCTCCTTAAATAGCTCCGCATCTAGCCTAAGGGCCCAGAGCTTCTCCACGACGACTCTGCCGTATTTCATATCGGTTATCATGTTCTCGAGCTTCCTCAGATCGTAGTCCAGGACCATGGAGAGGTACACAATCTCCTTCCTCGCGAAGAATTTATGGAACGGCACCTCGAACGAGATGATCTCCCTCCCCTCCACCGCCTCCCTAAACAGCCTCGTGTCTCTGACGTATTCTACGGGCAGAGTCGACATGAAGCGGCCGACGCCCCTCTATTTATTCTTACCCCGCGATGGGGAATATCTGGCCCACTAAGAAGCCCACGGCGGCCGATACGCCTATCATTAAAAGCCATTCGCCGAACTCCTCAGGGCTTCTCGCCAGCGCGGCGGATGAGGCGGCCACGGCGGCGATTAAGGCGATTAGCCCCAGGCGCGTGGAGATCGCCGAGGGCAACAATATAAATGAGGCGCCGGCGAGCGATGCGGCGAAGTTATACGCCGCCGAGCGCGCCGATCCGGCCAACGCGCGCCGGTGCACGAGCGACCTCATGATCTTGCCCGTGGAGCGGAGGGCCAGCTTATACTCCAAGTCTCTAAGCGAAGACCTCTGGTGGGAGTATTCGGCGAGGAATACCGTCAAGGCGTTCACAGCGGCTACCACCAGCGCTATGGACACCGCGTCGCGTATCCCCAGGGCCTCGCTCCTCAAGAGAAGGCTCGATGTAAGCGAAACGGAGGTGATTATGCCGTCTAATAACCCCAGCGTTAAATACCTCATTCCCGGGCCACCTCTGGAATATAGTCGCCCACAACCACTTCGTCTAGGGAGTGGACGACGCCGCCTACCTTCTCTATGGCCCCCTGCACCTCATCTACGTCTATCTTATCCCCCTCAACTACTATCATGAGGCCTAAGACGTCTACATCTACGTCGTCCACGGTCACCCTCACCGCCTTGACGCCCTCTATGCTGTACAACGCCCTGGCCACGTCGACTATTGAGACATTTTTAGTGGGTATGGCGGCGTCTATAACGAGCCGTCTTACGGGCAGATCGCCCACACTATCCCTTGCTCTGTTGCTTAAACGTTTTTCGCTCGCGCCATACAGGGGGATACGTGCCCGGCCTCATCACTACTCTATCAGTCCTGGCCACTAAGCCCTTGTTCATGGTCTTCAACTCCTCGCTGGACACCAGCGCCCTGCCTATGGCCACCAGCTCGCCCTTCAGCGTAAACATAGCCACTAAATCGCCCTTGTTGAACGGCACCTCGAATTTAACTACGCCGGGCGCCGCTAAGGGCGCGCCGTGGCATATGGCATCGACGGCGCCGTCCCTTATCCATATCTTTGCCAAGCCCCTCGCTATCTCCTCTATCGGCCTCAACACCTGCCTTATAGGGCCCTCATCCTTGTAATTACGCCATATATATACGGCGTCGGCCACGTCTTGAAGCGTGACCGCCTCTCCCTCGGTGAAACACCCTACGGCTATCCTCCTCAGCTCCCTCATATTAGCGCTGACTCCCAAGACCTCCCCTATGTCGTGTATCAACTTCCTAGCGTAGGTCCCGGCCTCGACGTGCATCTTTAATACTGCGTAGCGCCCCTCGAGCTCCAACAACTCCAACGAGTACACGCGCCTAGTCCTCAACTGGCGCTTAACGGCCGACCTCAGAGGAGGCCTTTGATATATTTTGCCCGTGAACTCCTTTAGGACAGCCCTCAGCCTCTCCTCGTCGACGTCTCCGTGGAACTTGGCCACGGCTACGTAGACCTTATCGGCGCGCGAGAGGGCTATCAGAGCCTTAGTGCCCTCGGCGACTGCCACGGGCAATACGCCTGAGACGTTGGGGTCTAAAGTCCCCGAGTGGCCGGCCACCTCTACGCCTAAGATGCGCTTAAGCCACGCGGCCGTCTCGTGGCTGGAGGGGCCCCTCGGCTTATCTAAAATAACCAGCGAATATCTTATGAGCTCCTCTACGCTTCTAT
>JZWT01000058.1 GCA_000960885.1 Thermoproteus sp. AZ2
GGTAGCAAGTGGTAAAAACGACCCAAGGGCCACACGCCTACGGCCGGCGGCTTCACTGTTGCGATGCTCTTATGCCGGCCGTTCTGCGGATATGTATCTACGCCGACAGCTTTATAGCCCCATGACGAATGCCCTACGGGGGCCGCATCTGCGCCGGCTTATGCGAGCGCCTACGCGGCGCCATCACTTCTTGGGCCTTACGGCTAATAAGGCCCTCACCAGCTCGTAGTGCTTCAGTTCGTCGAATTCTATAGATTTCAAGAGGGCCCTCACCAGCGGATCCTCTATCCTATATAGCGGCTCTAAGCTCTCCCTCATCCCTTTCTCCTCCTCCGCCAGCTCTTGTAGCTCCTCTTGCGAGAGGCCTAGGTCCTCGGCCTTTATTCTCCCGGCTAAGTAGTCTAATATGGCCGAGAGGATCTCGGCGTGCCTCATGGAGTCCACGGCTATCTGCATGAAGAGGGCGCGGGCGAGGGGGTTCGGGGAGCGATAGGCCTTGGCTAACCCCCTATTCGCCGTCTCTTGCTCCAGCTTTATCCTCTGGAGGATCAATAGATGTATATCGGCCTCGCCTTGGGAGGGCGCCTCCAGTATGTTCTTGACCGCCTGCGCTAGGTCAGCTAAGTCGAGTAGCCCCTCGCCCTTGCGCTCGGCCAAGGCGTCTACGTAGGACCTTATAACCGACATGGCCCTCTCGTCGGCCTCTATCTTCCTCACAAGCTCCCCGCCCCTCTTGCCGCTGACGTAGAGCGATACGGCGGCCGCGGTCACGCCGAGCATCTTCGCCGTCTCGTTCACCGAGAAGCCCCTCGAGACCATCTGCTTAGCCACAACGGCCCTAACCGCCGCCACGTATTTGTCCACGGCCATGGCGTCTCCAGCGCCCGTCTTAAAATATATAAGTGGGGGGAGGGGCTGGGGCATGTACAGGGTATATGAGCGGAGCCTGGAGGTCCCCATAAGGATATCTAAGACCGCAGATGAGCAGTCTAGGCTTAGGCGCTTGGAGAGGTGGCCTAGGGAGAGCGGGCTCAGCCTAGTCTTAGACGAGTCCGGCAGCAACTTCAATAAGCTGGTCCAGATGTACGCCTCAGACTACGGCCTAGAGCTGGGCGAGAAGAAGTGGGGCGCGGACTCCTCGGGCGAGGAGGTGAAGGCGACGCTGGAGATACCTCTGCTGAAGGCCGGCCAACAGAAGGGCCGCGCTGTTATGAACGCGTCTATACCTAAGAAGCCCTCCGGCGAGGAGGGGAACAACTACGTCTACACGGCGTCGTTGAACTACTTCATAGAGCTAGAAGACGACGTGTTGTCGGAGGGCGCCGAGAGGGGGCTCGTCGAGTTCACGCTCTAGCAATTTTTAAATATCGGCCTAAGGCGAGATCTCATGGAAATATCGCCTATTGTCAGCTATTCGACGATAAGAGAAATAAAAGGCCCTCTAATTGTGCTAGAGAGGACTAGGGGGGTCGCCTACAACGAGGTGGGCGAGGTGATGGGGCCGGACGGAGAGCCGCGGAGGGTTCAGGTGATCGAGGTAGGGACCGACTACGCCGTGGCTCAAGTCCTCGGCACAACGCTCGGCCTCCCCGCCAGGGGCTCCACAGTCCGCTTCTACGGCAAGACCTATAGGTTGCCCGTCAGCGAGGAGCTAATAGGCCGCATCCTAGACGGCAAGGGGCAGCCGCGGGACCACATGCCTCTGCCGCCGCCCGAGGACTTCCGCGATATAAACGGCGAGCCGCTGAACCCCTACGCGCGCGAATACCCCGAGGAGCCCATAGAGACGGGCATATCGGCCATAGACGGCCTATACACATTGGTCAGAGGCCAGAAGCTCCCCATATTCTCGGGGACCGGCCTCCCGCACAACGTGTTGGCGGCGCAGGTGGTTAGGCAAGCCGCCGTGAGGGGTAGCGGCGAGGAGTTCGCTGTTGTCTTCGTGGGGATAGGGGTGAGGTCTGAGGAGGCCATGTACTTCATGGACGAGTTCAGGAAGACGGGCGCCCTGAGGCGCGCCGTTGCCGTGATAAACCTAGCCAGCGATCCAGTGGCCGAGCGCATATTGGCCCCGCGCGTGGGGCTAACAATAGCGGAGCACCTGGCCTGGGACTTAGGATACCACGTCCTCGTCGTCATGACCGATATGACAAACTACTGCGAGGGCTTGAGGGAGCTCTCCTCCGGCAAGGGCGAGCTGCCGGGCAGGCGCGGCTACCCGGGCTATATGTACACCGACCTCGCGACTATATATGAGCGCGCCGGGAGGGCTAGGGGGAGGAAGGGCTCGGTGACCCAATTCCCCATACTCACGATGCCCCACGACGATATAACCCACCCCATACCCGACCTCTCGGGCTACATCACCGAGGGCCAGCTCGTGTTGAGCCGCTCCATGTGGGGCAAGGGCATCTACCCGCCGTTCGACGTCATAATGTCTCTGTCGCGTCTGGCCAAGGACGCAATAGGCGAGGGGAAGACGCGCGAGGACCACAAGGATGTGGCCAACACGCTCATAGCGGCCTACAGCCGCGCGCTTGAGCTGAGGAATCTGGCCACGCTGGTCGGCGAGCGCAACTTGGGCTGGCGCGAGAGGCGCTATCTGCGCTTCGCCGACGAGTTCGAGCGCCGCTTTATCAAGCAAGGCGTCTACGAGAGGAGGACCTTCGAGGAGACGCTGGACATAGGCTGGGACGTCATGTCTATCTTGCCCGAGGACGAGCTGACCAACGCCAGGCCCGAGATATCTGCTAAGTATTACCGCAAACACATATTCGATAGCGTTCAACTCCAGTAGGTCTTTTTAAGGCGCCTCGTCGCCGGCAAGCCATCATATACAGGTAATACTTCTCCAACCTTTATGTGCGGGAGACTTCTTTAGGACTATGCCTAGAAATAAGGGCCAGGACAAAATGGCCCTGATCAGCGTCCACGTGCCTAAGCGGATGTTGGAGGAGCTCGACGACTTGGTGCGGCGAGGTATATACCCTAATCGGAGCGAGGCCATAAGGGCCGCCATACGCGAGCTCCTCTATAAGGAGTCCCTAAAGGCCGCTGTTAAGCCGCAGGCAGCCTCCGAGGCCGAGGAAGAGGAGGAGGCCGTCGAGGTGCCCGTCCTTAGGGGCAGGTAGCGGTCTCCTCTTTTATTAACAAGTATTTTCTGCCATGGCCCTAGTAGCGCCTATAGAGTTCGAGATATTAAAGGCGGCGGCGGTTAGGCGGAGCCTCAGAGAGGTGGCGGCTCAGCTGGGGGCTAGGCCGGAGGACCTAATGCGCTACGTCGAGTCCTTAAAGGCTAGGGGCCTCCTGGGCGTTGAGAAGACGGCGGAGACGGCCTACGAGCTGACCGAGGAGGGCCTTAAATACGCGGAGACCTCGCTCCCCGAGCTCGAGGCGCTTAGGGCAGCCAAGTGCGGGGACGTGTGCGAGGTGGAGGTGCCCGAGGGGGCCGAGAGGGAGGTCGTATTGGCCAACTTGGCGAGGTATGGGCTGAGGCCTAAGGGAGGGCGCATAGTCGTTAGTAAGGCGGAGCTAGAGGCGGCGATTAAGGAGGCCGAGAGGAGGCAAGAGGCCTTGAGGGCGTTGAGGGAGGGGAGAAGCGCGCCCGAGGAGTTATTGGAGGAGCTCGTTAGGCGTAGGCTCGTCAAGAGGGCGGCTAGGGCCGAGATATATATATGGGCCACCGCCGACCTATCCCAGCTCAGAGTCGCCGAGCTCAAGACGGCGTTAACCGAGGAGGACTTGAGGACGGGCTCTTGGCGGAGGTACTCTTTGAAGCCCTTCGACGCCTCTATAGAGGTCCCCGAGGCCCCCGCGCCAGTCCCCCACTTCTTCCAAGAGTTCCTCGACTACGTGAGGGAGGTCATGGTGGGGCTGGGCTTCGAGGAGGTGAGGGGGCCCATAGTAGAGCTCGAGTTTTGGAACTTCGATGCGTTGTTCCAAGCGCAGGACCACCCGGCGAGGGAGGTGCACGACACCTTCTTCGTCAAGTGGGGCGGGGAGGTGGCGAGGCCTCCTGAGGAGCTCATGGAGAGGGTCGGCGAGGCCCATAGGCGGGGCTGGGGCTACGTCTGGGATCAGAGGAAGGCGTTAGGCCTAGTCCTCAGGAGCCAGACAACGGCCACCACCATAAGGGCGTTGGCAGAGAGGGGGGAGGGGGCCTATAAGGTCTTCACCATAGGGCGGGTCTTTAGGCCTGAGCATATAGACCCTAAGCACAACGTGGAGTTCCACCAGCTCGACGGAATAGTGGTGGGGCCCGGCTTAACCTTTAAGCACCTGTTGGGACAGCTGGAGCAGATAGCGAGGGCCCTAGGCATGGAGGAGGTCATGTTTAAGCCCGCCTACTTCCCCTTCACATCCCCCTCGGTTGAGGTGTACGCGAGGCACCCGGCGTTGGGCTGGGTAGAGTTCGGGGGCGCCGGGCTCTTCAGGCCCGAGGTCACGGAGCCCCTCGGCGTGAGGGACAGCCGAGTCTTGGCTTGGGGCTGGGGCCTAGACAGAGTGGCCATGATACTGCTCGGCATAGACGACATAAGGGAGCTCTTCGCCGACGACTTAGATAGGCTCAAGGCGTATTACGAGCGTTGGGAGAAGTTCAGGCGGGGCGTCGGCTCTAGGGGCGGGAGGTATACCCTATAGGGGCTAAATTCATTAATTGGGGCGGCCGCGCTCCTATGTCGCTCTATAGGAGGTGGATCGGGGGGAGCGGCGACGTGGTGGCGGGCTATACCTCGAGCATAGCCGACGACGCAGAGATAGCGGCCGAGGTCGTGGAGGTCATGAAGGCCCACGTAAAGCACCTTATAGAGGCCGGCGCAGTGCCTAGGGCCGACGGCGAGGAGATTTTGGCCGTCTTAGGCCAGCTGAACCCGGCCGACCTAATAAGGCAGGGATATGAGGACGTCCACGAGGCCCTAGAGGACTACTTAATTAAGCGGCTGGGGCCTAAGGGGGGCTGGGTGGGGCTCGGCAGGAGCAGGAACGACCACGTAGCCGCCGCCATTAGGCTACGCCTCCTAAAACACATAGACGCCGCGATGAGGGCTGCCGAGGAGGTCAAATGCGCCGCCGCCGAGAGGGCCTTGGAGTACGCCGACTGCGTCATGCCCTCCTTTACGCATTTCCAGCCGGCGCAGCCCATAACGTACGGCCACTACCTCATGGCCCTCTACGAGCTAATGGCCGACTTCGCCGACGCTCTATCGGCGGTGAGGGGGATAGTGGATAAATCGCCGCTCGGGTCCGGCCCAGCCGGCGGGACCGCGGTCCCCCTAAATAGGCGGAGGCTCGCCGAGCTGGCGGGGTTCGGCGAAGTCGCCGTGAACACCCTCTACGCATCCTCGAGCCGCTTCTTCGCGGGCCTCGCGGCGTCGGCCGTGGCCTCTATGTTGGCTGAGCTCTCCCGATTCGTCGACGACTTCGTGGCTTGGTCCAGCCCCCTAATAGGCTACCTACAGCTCCCCGACGAACACGTATCGACGAGCAGCATCATGCCGCATAAGCGCAATCCCGTCACCCTAGAGGTCTTGAGGGCTAGGATCTCAGAGGCCTTGGCGGACGCCCTAGCGCTTTTAGCGGTGCAGGAGAAAATAGGGTACGGCTACAGCCTAGACCTACAAGAGGCCACTCGCCACCTCTGGCGCGTCTTCAAGACCGCCGAGGAGGGGCTTGCCGTATTAGCCGACGTGGTGAAGAGGGCTAGGTTCAACTGCGAGAAGGCGTATGGAGACGCCGCGAGGTACCCCACTACCTCCTCCGACGCGGCCGAGAGGATGGCGCTGGGCGGCACGCCGTTTAGGGACGCGTACTTCAAAGTGGCGGAGGCCGTGAAGGCCGGCCGCGCCGAGTTGCCGGACCCGAGGGAGGCCGTGAAGAGGCCTGTGTCGGGCTCGCCGGATCCCCAGGAGGTGAGGAGGGCGGCCGAGGAGGGGCTGAGGTCTTGCGGCGGCCGGCGCGCTAGTTAGACAAATAGAGATCGTTAACCTTATATAGCCATTGTCCCAAGGCCTCGATGTCGGGGAAATAGACTTCCTCTACGACGTAATGAGGCTCGACGAGAAGTTGTTGATAGACGCCTTGAGGAGGAGGGGCGCGCAGATGCGGCTGATAAACGCGGAGTCCCTAGCCGCGCCCGACGGGCTGGGCCGGGTGGGGCTAATAAGAGTCGCCGGGAGGTCTAAGGTGATACCCCTGGCCTTCACCTACGAGGCCTCGGGCGGCATTTCCATAAACTCGGCCCAATCCCTCTATATCTCCCACGATAAGTATTTGACCTATTTAGCGCTGATTAAGGCGGGGGTCCCCACGCCGAGGACTAAGCTCGCCTTCGGCCTAGAGGCCGCCGCGAAGGCCGCCGAGGAGCTCGGCTACCCGGTCATAGTCAAGCCCTTAGACGGCTCGTGGGGCAGGCTGGTCAGCTTGGCGCGCTCCCCCGACGACTTGGCCTCCATCGTGGCCCACAGGAGGCAGTTGGAGAGCGCCATGCACGACATATTGGTGCAGGAATACGTAGAGAAGCCGGGGAGGGATATAAGAGTGACCGTAGTCGGCGGGAGGGCCGTGGCCGCGATATATAGAATCGCCTCGACGGATTGGCGCACCAACACCGCCAGGGGCGGGAGGGCTGAGGCCGTGAAAATAGACGGCGAGTTGGAGGAGGTGTCTGTTAGGGCCGCGGAGGCCGTCGGCGCGTTGTACGCCGGCGTAGACGTCGTGGAGTCTAAGGACGGCTATAAGGTGCTAGAGGTCAACGGGGTGCCTGAGTTTAAAAACGTCCAGAGGGCCACGGGCGTAGACGTGGCAGGCGAAATAGCGGGGGCCGTCCTATCGCTTATTAAGCGCTAGCGCGGGGCTCAGGCTAGAAGACCATTATAGTGCCCCCGTAGGTCTCCTCGAGGAACGTCTCAGCGCCCGCTATGCCGTCGACGATGTCTAGGAGGTCCTCCTTCTTTATGCCGTAGGCGGCCGCCGCAATGGGGCACGCGTATATCTTGAAGTTGTCCTTATACTGCTCCTTGAGCTCCTTAAGGAACACGTACCAGTCCTTGAATTGCCCCTCCTTAATCATCCCCTGCAGATTCTTTAAGAAGGTCTCGACGTAGGGCGAGTATTCACGGGGATATATAGACCACGCCTCTGGGCTTAAATTAGACCATATCTTGGGCGCCACGTCCTTCCTAAAGGCCACGAGGCCCTCGTTAACTAGGTGGAGCACGACCTTATAGCCGGAGGCCAAGGCGGCCGCTCCGTAGACCACTACGCAACACAGCCTATTCGCGGCGCCACTTTGGACTATTATGCCCAGTTTCTTTTCTTGAGACATGAGGGGGTGTAGATATAGACATAATAAACTTAGCTAAAAAGGAAAAGATTTCAGGCTAGCCCGCGCAACAGCTCAGCTTGGTGGGATCTCTCTCGAAGGCTATTGCGGCCAGCCTAGCGGCTTCGCCGAAGGAGGGGAAGGCGGGGACCAAATCTATTAAGTCGTCCACCGTGAGGCCGTGTCTCACGGCCAGCGCAAATATATGGATTAGCTCCTCGGCGCGGGGCGCCGCCATGACGGCCCCGGCTATTCTGCCGCGCCTCATCGACACGCGCCACGTCTCAGGGTAGGTGTTTATCTTTATGAAGCCCTCGAGCTCCCCCGAGGCGTAGGCCGCGGCCACCGCCGAGATAGGGGCAAGCCTACAGACGCAACCTATGCCCGAGGCCAACATGTCCTCCTCTCTCAGCCCCACCGAGGCCACGGGCGGGTCTGTGAAGACTACGCGCGGGACCGCGAGGGGGTTGAACTCCGCCTTGCCGCCCATGGCGTTTACGGCGGCCACCACGCCCTGCCTAGCGGCCGCGTTTTCTAAATATCTCCCTTGGCCGAGCAGGCCCCCCGTCACATCGCCTGCGGCGTATACGCCGGGGAGAGAGGTCTCCATCCTCTCGTTCACCTTAATAGAGCCGTCGGGGTTTAGCTTTATTAGGCCGGCGACGGCCTCAGAGTTAGGCCTTCGGCCCGCCGCCACGAAGAGGGCCTCCCCCCTCGCGCGGCTGCCGTTTCTCCCGACCACCTCAACTCCGCCGTCAATATTCCTCACGGCGATAGCCTCGTCGTGAATTATCTCCACTCCCTCACTTTTCAGCACCTCCTCGATATATTCAGAGGCCACCTCCTCCTCATATTTGAGGAGCCTCCCCCTCGCGAAGATAGTCGTCTTAACCCCGAGCCTGCTCAAGGCTTGGGAGAGCTCGGCCGATATGGCGCCGCCCCCTATGAAGACAACGCTCGAGGGCTCGCCTAGCTCGAAGAGGTTCTCGTTGGTGTAGTACTTAACCTCCTCCAGCCCCTTTATGGGGGGCACGACGGGCCTAGAGCCGGTGGCCACGACCACGCTCTTAGCCTCCACTTCCTTACCCCCTACCTTTATGCGGCCCGGGCCCTCCAATTTGCCGAGCCCCTCTACGAGGTCAATGCCGTAGTAGTCGAGGAGGTCGGCATATTTCTCCTTCCTCAACTGGGCCGAGACCTCGGAGGCCCCCCTTAAGAGCTCCGAGAGCTTGACGTCGACGCGGGCGTCTATACCCTTGAAATATTTCGAGGAGGCGCGTTTGACGAGCTCTGCGGCGCGGACTAGGTATTTCGTGGGGACGCAACCGACGTTTACGCAAGTGCCTCCCAGAGGCAGGCCGGTGTTTATCAACACGACCTTGCCCCCGAGCTCGGCGGCCTTTATAGCCGCCGCGAAGCCGGCGGAGCCTCCCCCCAATACCGCTAAGTCGTACACGCCACTACGCCGTCCTGTCTCTTTAAAGCTTAAAGCCTCAGGTATAGCCACCCCTCGCTCGCCCTCTTCGCCAGCTCCACCACGCCGGCCTCAACGACGCCTACGCCGTCTATTAGGTCTTGAGGGCTCCGCCCCCTCGCCCTTAAGGCCGCGGCGCACGCCACGATTTTCACTCGGCCCAACAACCCCCTTATGGTCTCCTCGTAGGGGCTGCCCCTCAACACCGCCTCCACCGCATCTTGGTGGAAGACCGCCTCTATTTCGGCGTCCCGTAGGCCGGCCGCCAAGTTGGCCAAAGAGGCTATGGATTGAGCCGCCCTAGCTAAATCCGCTATTTGGACCACTATCCTCATGGCCGCGGGGTTGAGGCCCGATTATAAGGATGGCGCCGGCGAGGGCGCGGCATCTCCCAATATTTAAAAGGGATCTATTTTGAATATATATGATCAAGGTCAGGGTAAGGTCTCCTTCTTGGTACGACGGCGTTGATAACGCGCCCCACAGAGTATATCTAAGGGCTATAGGCTTGACGGACGGCGATTTGTCCAAGCCCCTCATGGCCGTCGTCGCCGCTTGGAGCGAGCTGGGGCCTTGCAATTACCACACACTGGAGCTTGCGAAATACGTCAAGGAGGGGGTTAAGGAGGCTGGCGGCGTGGCGCTCACGGCGCCCACAATGTGGTGAACGACGGGATAAATATGGGCACGCCGGGGATGCGGTACTCGCTAATAAGCAGAGACCTAATAGCGGACTCCATCGAGGCCCAGGTCAACTCCCACGGCGTAGACGGCTGGGTGGGGATAGGCGGGTGCGACAAAACGCAGCCCGGCATAATGATGGCAATGGTTAGGCTGAATCTCCCCGCAGTCTATCTCTATGGAGGCTCCGCAGAGGCCGGGTGGCTGGGCGATAGGGAGCTCACAGTAGAGGACGTCTTCGAGGCCGTGGGGGCCTACTTGGCGGGGAGAATAGCCGAGGAGGAGTTTAGGCAAGTGGAGTATCAGTCCTTCCCCACCTACGGCACATGCCAAGGCATGTTCACGGCCAATACCATGGCTATCCTAAGGCGAGGCGTTGGGGCTCTCGCTCCTAGGCTCCTCCACGCCGACGGCTACCTCGGGCAGGCGTAGGATGTACGCGGTTGAGAGCGGCAAGGCGCTTATGCGCGCGGCGGAGCTGGGCATTAGGCCTAGACATGTGGTGACCTACGATGCGTTGTACAATGCCGCCGCTCTATTGTTCGCCACGGCCGGCTCGACCAACGGCATATTGCACCTCTTGGCGATTGCCCACGAGGCCGGCGTGAAGTTCACGCTTCAAGACTTCGACGAAATAAGCAGAAAGGTGCCCGTGATAGCGGCCCTCAGGCCGGCCGGCCCCTACGCCATGCAAGACCTAGATAGAGTCGGGGGCACGCCCAGACTAATGAAGAAGCTCCTCAAGGCCGGGCTCCTGAGGCCTGAGGCGTTGACGGTGGTGGGGGAGCCCATAGGCAAATTGTTGGAGAAATGGCAGCCGCCCTCCGTCCCCGAGGCCGGCGTGATATACGACGTGGACAAGCCCTATAAGCCCTACGCCGGCATAAGAATACTCTGGGGCAACCTGGCGCCGAACGGCGCAGTATTGAAAATAGGCGCGGCCGAGAAGCTCAAGTTCGAGGGAAGGGCGATCGTTTATGACGATGAGGCCGACGCCTTTAAGGCGGTGGCCAAGGGCGAGGTGAAGCCGGGCCACGTGGTAGTGATTAGGTATATGGGGCCGAGAGGCGCTCCTGGGATGCCGGAGATGTTGAGGGTTACATCCGCCATAGTGGGCGCGGG
>JZWT01000059.1 GCA_000960885.1 Thermoproteus sp. AZ2
CTCCTCTTAATTTCCAGCTGGCTCAATTTCCCCAGCGGCAATCTAACCGCCGCGGTTCTCCTCGGCGCAGTGTTGTTCATCCCCGTGGGCTACCTCTTCTACTTCGTGGGCACTAGGTACTATAGGACGGCCAGCGACTACATCTTCTCCTCTAGATCCCTCCACCCGGCTGTGGGCGTCGGCAGCCTATTCATGTTCACGGTGGATCAGATGTTCTACAACGCGGTCATGATGGCCTTCGCCGTGACTACGGTCTTAGGCCCATCCCTTATGGCCCTGGGCTTGGCGTGGGGCTCGGCCGGGCTTACGGCTGAGGGGTCCTATATATCCACTAGCTCCCTGGCGGAGTTCGCCATAGGGGCCGCCCTGCTGGCGCTATTAATAGCTATTAATATGGCCTCGGTGAAGGCCGGCAAATATTTGGCCTCCGCGCTCTCGGCGCTCGCCTTTATATCGTATGCGGCCGTCCTGGCCGTTTTGGCCGCCGGGGGGCTTGGCGGCGCCGCCGAGGCCTTAAGCCGCTACGCGCCGGGCGTATACGAAGAGGCGGTTAAGGCGGGCTCCTCGCTCGGGGGGACTTCCCTCGATACATTCCTGCTCTTGCCCTATATGGCCTATATCTTCCCCTACGTCAACTTCTTAGTAACTGTCGGAGGCGAGGTGAGGAGGGGCAAGGCCATGGCCGTAGGCGTGTTGGGCACCTACGCCGTCACGGCCGCGCTAGTGGCCCTAGGCGTTTGGCTCTCGGCGAGCGCCCTAGGCCCCGCCTTCATAAACGGGGCATTCTACCTCTACTACAACGGCCAGTGGCCCCAGCAACTCCCGCCGCCATACCCGCAGGTCATAGCGGCGCTTGAGGTGAAGAACCCGGCGCTGCAAGCCTTCCTGGCCCTGGCGCCTATTTCTTGGTACCTCAACTCCCCCAGCGTAATAGTGGTACAGATAGCTAGATATCTCTTCGCCATGTCCTTCGACAGAGTTCTCCCCGCCGCGGTGGCCTACGTCCACCCGAGGACCCACACGCCCCTCGTGGCGCACGCGATAGACCTAGCCCTATCGCTCTCGATACTCTACCTCTACTCCTTCTCGCTCGTGCCCAACCTAGTCGCTACCATGGACATATCCACGGTGGCCACTATCCTAATGTACTTCGTCGTAGTGGCGGCCGCCGCAATCGCCCTAGGCGTTAAGTCGAGGAGCCCCTCGTTAGCCGCCGTCGGGGCCTACTCGACGGCCTATTCCTCTGGGTGGCCTACGAGGAATTGGCGAATCCAGAGGCCTACCTCTTCACCCCCATAACCAACGCCTGGATATTCGGGTTCTTCGCCGCGGTCTTCGCGTTGGGGGCCTTGACGTATTACATAGCTAGATGGTATAGGCTGAGGTCGGGCATAGATATAGCGTGGGCGTTTAAGGAGATTCCGCCCGAATAGCTACCTCTTCTCCAGCTCCGCCGCGTATTTTACGAGCTCCTCGGCCACGTCTACGCCGGTGGCCCTAGAGACTGCCTTGAACTCCGGTATGACGTTCACCTCGCCTACGTAATAGCCGTCGCCTATCAATATGTCTACGCCGGCGTAGCGCGCGCCTAAGGCCCCGGCCGCCTTAACGGCGAGCTCCTCAACCTCGCCGGTGGGCTTAAAGGGCTCGGTGGCGCCGCCCCTAGCCGCGTTGCTACGCCAATCCCCGGGGGGCGGGCGGCGGATCATCGCGGCCACTACCCTATCGCCTATAACGAAGGCCCTTATGTCGGTTCCATCGCCTATCCTCTCTTGCAACAAATACACGTCCTCGGGGTCCGCGCCCTTCATAACAGCGACCGCGTCCTCGGCCGATTTAACCAAGGCCACTTTTCTGCCCCAGCTCCCAGTCGCCGGCTTTATTATGGCCTCGCCCCCCTCGAAGGCGGCGGGGGCCAACCTAGTCTTAGGTATGGGGAGCCCCTCGGCCCTCAACATAGCCAAGGCCACAGCCTTGTTCCAGCCCGCTGCCAATGCGCGCCAACCGTTCACGGCGACGGCGCCTGAGGCCTCCACGTGCGCGGCCGCGATTACCCCCCTGTTGTGGCTCAGAGTCCTGACCAAATAGACGCCGGGGGGCGCGTCTGCTGAGAGGTCAAGGCCGTCGACCCTCACGAGCTCTAGGGTAATCCCCAGCCTCTCAGACGCCTTGACTAACGCCTTCTCCTCCTCTTTAATTATATCTACTATCAGCTTCACCACGGCTCAGCCTTCAGCTTCCCTCCTCTCCTCAGCCAATCGAAGGCCTTCGCGAGCTCGAGCGCTAGGGCCGGGTGCAACACTAGCGGCGTGTTGGTGTCGGCCGCCGCACGCCTAATGTCGTAGTCCCTCTCCGGCGTGACGCCCGCCGTCATGACTATGTCCACCTTCTTCCACTTTATGTCCTCGACGACCTTAGGGCTCGGTTCCAGTAGCTCCAGCCAGCTCAACGCGCGTTTGACCTCCTCTATGTCCTTGGCGTAGTCCTCGTCGAAGGTGTAGATTAGGGCGTTCCTCTGGGGCACCCTATTGGGCTGGGCCGAGAGCCAGCTCTTCAAGAGGGCCTCCTCGAACGCGTCCCCGAATGAGGCGACCTCGCCTGTGCTGTACATGACGGGGCCTAGCCTCGGGTAGGCCCCCCTCACCCTGCTCCAAGAGAACTGCGCTGTCTTCACCCACCACTTAGAGGGCCTCAATATCGTCAGCTCTTCGTCGTAGGGGAGCCTCTCCTTGGTCAAGACGTCTGCCACCAGCGACATGTAGTTGACGCCCGTGCCCTTGCTGACGAAGGGCATGGAGCGGCTCGCGCGCAGGTTCGCCTCTATGACGTAGACGTCGTCGGCTATTATGAATTGGACGTTTAAGGGCCCTTTGACCTCCAGCTCCCTCGACAGCCTATAAACTACGTCGGCCATCCCCCTGACGAAGGCCTCAGGCGTTTTCCTGGGAGGCATGACCATTGTGGAGTCGCCCGAGTGGACCCCGGGGGGCTCTATATGCTCTATGGGCGTGGCGACCACCCTAACTCCGTCGGATACGGCGTCTACCTCGGCCTCTATGCCGTAGGGCATGAACTTCGAGACGACTACGGGGTACCTCCCGCTGACCTTCGCGGCCTTGGCCAAAAACTCGACGAGCTCTTTGCCGTTTCTGGCCACGGCCATATAGGTGCCGCCTAAGACGTAGCTGGGCCTTAAGAGGACAGGGTAGCCTAAATCCTCGGCCAGCTTGAGGGCCTCCTCTATGCTCGCGGCGTAGAACCACGGCGGTTGCTTAATGCCGAGCCTATCTAGTAGTCGGGAGAATTTACTGCGGTCTTCGGCCGAGTCGATCGACCTCGCCCTAGTCCCCCCTATCTTGACGCCGGACGCCTCCAGCTCTGAGTAAAGCCTCTGCCCTATCTGGCCCCCCGCGTATAGGACGACTAAGGGTCCGCCCTCCTTCTCGTAAATATCCCTTATTCTCTCAGCCGTTATTTCGTCGAAGTATAGCTTGTCGACTATGTCCCAATCGGTCGAGACGGTCTCCGGGTTGTAGTTGAGGATGGCGACGCGGTAGCCCCTCCTCTTAAGCTCGAGCGCCAGATTGACCGTGGCCCAGTCGAACTCGACGCTCACGCCTATCCTAAATACGCCGGCCCCTACCACTAAGAAGTCTGCCTTGGGCGTCGGCTCGTCGAAGTGGCCGCCGTATGTGAGGTAGAGGTAGTTCGTGTCGGCGGGCCACTCGCCGGCGAGCGTGTCTATCTTCTTCACGGCGGGGCCGCGCCGGGCCCTCCTCACCTCCTCCAAGGGCCTCTTTGCGGCCTCCGCTATCTGCTCGTCCGAGAAGCCCAAGCGCTTCGCCTCCTCAATCAACTCCTCGCTCCACTCGCCTGCCTCCAGCGCGCGCCAGAGGTCCACCACGCGCTTTATGGCGTTTAGGAAGAACTTGTCCACTTTAGTCAGCTCATATATCTGGTCCACGGCGGCGCCGAGGTATAGGGCCTTGGCCGCATATATGGGCCAATAGGGCAGATGGCGCCTTAGGGCGTCCAGCGCCTCCTCAAGCGTCGCCTCCTTAAATATCCTGCCCCCCACGAGGCCGGGCTCGCCTATGTCTATCATCCTCACCGCCTTTTGCCAAGCCTCCTCCAAATTCCGCCCTATCCCCATGGCCTCGCCTATCGACATCATCTCGGGGCCCAGCCCCTCCGAGACCCCGTAGCGGTCGCTCTCCCAGCGGGGGTGCTTAACTACTATGTAGTCTAGGCTGGGCTCAAAGGCGGCGACCGTGCGCCTAGTGACTTGGTTTAAGACCTCGTCCAGCCTATACCCCAGCGCGAGCTTCGCCGCTATGTAGGCCAGTGGATAGCCCGAGGCCTTAGAGGCCAGAGCGCTGGAGCGGGACATGCGGGGGTTTGTCTCTATGGCGTATTGCTCAGGCCCGGCGTAGTTCACAGCCACTTGCACGTTGCCCTCGCCGATTAAGGAGATGGCCCTCTCCACGGCTATAGATATGTCGCGGGCCGTCTGGTACTCCTCGTCGGTTAGGGTTTGGCAGGGGGCCACCACGATGGAGTCGCCCGTGTGGTAGCCCATGGGGTCTACGTTCTCCATGCAGACGACCGCGGCCACGTTGTCGTACGCGTCCCTAACGACCTCGAACTCCACCTCCTTCCACCCCTCTAGGTACTTCTCCACGAGCACCTCCCCTATGGCCGACTGGGCGAAGGCCTTGTATATCCTCGCCGAGAGCTCCCCCCTGTTCCTCGCGACGAAGGCCCCGGCGCCGCCTAGGTTGAAGCTCACGCGGACCATGACGGGGTAGCCCAGCTCCTCGGCCGCCGCGAAGGCCTCCTCGGGGCTCCTAGCTGATCTACTCGGCGGCACCGGGACGCCGACCTCCTTCATGGCCCTCTGGAATAGCTCCCTGGAGAGGGCCCTCCTTATGCCCTCCACCGGCGTCCCGACGACCTTCACGCCGTATTTGGCCAAGACCCCGGAGTCGTTGAGGTCGACGCAGGCCGAGAGCGCCGTCTGGCCGCCGAAGCCGCAAGCCACTGCGTCGGGCCTCTCGCGCTCTATTATCTGCTCGAGGAACTCCCCCCTTAAGGGGGCGAAGTAGACGGCGTCGGCCAAAACCTTAGAGGTCTGTATAGTCGCTATGTTCGGGTTCACTAGCACCGTCCTTATCCCCTCCTCCCTAAAGGCCTTCAACGCTTGGGAGCCGCTGTAGTCGAATTCGGCGGCCTCCGCTATCTTTATGGCGCCGGAGCCTATTACGAGGATTTTACCTATATGTTCCTTCGGCATGCCTATCGACTATTTTCAAGAACTTGTCGAAGAGCCAGCGCGTGTCCCAAGGGCCTGGGCCTGCCTCTGGGTGGAATTGAGAGGTGAGCACGGGCAGGCGCTCGTGGTATAGGCCCTCGATGGTGCCGTCGTCGGGCTGGACGGCCCAGACCTTTAGCCCGGTGCCCTCGAGGGATTTGGGGTCGACGGCGAAGCCGTGGTTGTGCGTCGTGATATACGTCTTGCCCGTGAAGGCCAGGTCCCTCACCGGCTTGTTGGTGGCGCGGTGGCCGAACTTCAACTTATATATGTCGGCGCCCAGCGCAAGCGCCGTCACTTGATGGCCTAGGCATATGCCCAAGATGGGCTTCTTCATCTCGGCGGCCGCCCTAGCCCCCTCGGCGACGCGCCTAAGCAGCTTGGGTTTCCGGGGCCTGGGCTGAAGAGCACCCCGTCGCATTGAAGCGCCAGCTCCCATTGGAGACACGGCACCCTCAACACCTTAACCCCCCTCTTGACGAGCTCCCTCAATATGCTGGTCTTAACGCCGCAGTCCACCACGCCTATACACATCTTCCCATCGCCCAGCACCTGGGGCTCCTTGGGCGAGACCATGGAGGCGTAGTCCACTTCGTCGTACCTCGGCGACTTCCTTATCCTCTCTAGGAGCTCCTCGGGCGGCTCTTGCCCCACGGCGCCCATCATAACTCCGTACTCCCTAAGCTTCAACACTAAGTGGCGCGTGTCCACGCGCGCTATGCCGGGGACCCCCGCCGACTTAAGCCATTCGTCCAGCGACATGGCCGACTTGTAGTGATTGGGCTGAGTGGCCTCGTAGACGACCACGGCCTCCGCCTGGACGCGGTCGGACTCGAACTGGTCCTCTGAGACCCCGTAGTTGCCTATCAACGGGTGCGTGAAGACCAATATCTGGCCGCGGTAGCTGGGATCCGTGATGGATTGGGGATAGCCGACCACGGAGGTCGTGAAGACGACCTCGCCTACGGCCGTCCTATCGGCGCCGAAGGGCCTCCCGGCTAACACAGTGCCGTCCTCGAGGACGAGGTAGGCCCTATGATTCGCCCCGTAGACATCAAGCGCTAGAGCCGGAGGGTATATAAACTTTTTCCTTACTTTTGTATAATGCGCCGATTTTCCGCCTACGTGCGGGCGTCAGCATCCTTAATCACGGCATCTAGCCGACCTCACGCGCCTCATCACTAAAAGTTTTAGCGTCGTCATCTTAAAATTCTCTTTCGTCTACCGCCCGCCTTATAAATAGCCTCGAGCCGCGATACATGTATTGGGTATTGCTGGGAAGGGGGCGCGTCTTGGTCACCGGAAGGGCGGAGGACTTAGCGCTGGCGGACGACGGGTGGCGGATCGCCGGTGCCTACGCCAGTTGGGCCGAGGCGTTTCGGCGCGCGGTGAAGCTGGCGAGCTCAAGCGATTTGGTGCTGGAGTGGTACCTAGAGGAGGAGCTCCAGGCCCTTAGGTCGGCCCAGACTGCGTAGGGGCCTTCAGCCTATAGAGCCTCCCGAGCTCGACCTCTTCGCGCTCGGCCCCAATATATCTGGCCAGGGTGGAGGATACGGCCGCGGCCCACCCCCTACCCCTCACTATGTAGAGCTTGTAGTACTCGCCTCCCCCCTCGAAGTAGGAATAGGCGTAGGCCTTAGGGCCCTCGGGCCCGACCTCTAAGATGCCGAGGTTTAGGGCCGTTAGCCGGTACTTAAGGGCCTCCTCCAGCGCGGCGTCGGGGTTATCCCACCTATCAGCTAGGAAAAGGGCCAGAAGCCAGCTATCCGAGTACCTATTGGGGTCCTTCCCCAGCTCGGCGGCGAGCCTCTGCTTATCCACGGAGCCGTTGTGGGCCACGAACAACAGACGCCCATCTCTGGTATAGGCCAAGAAGGGATGGGCATAGGCCGCGCCTAGGGGCTCTCCCCCAGACGCGGCCCTGGCGTGGACCACGCCGGCTAGCCCTATCGGTGGGATGTGGGGGTCATCCCAAATGGGCCTCCCAGACCTATAATACGCTATGGAGCCGTTTAACAGATACACGGCGTAGCCCCAGCCGTCCTTGTGCTGAAAAGGCCTATCGGGGCTCGCCCGAGGCGCCAGGGGATCCCTCTGCGCGGATAGCTTGAGAGCTCTGTCTAGGTCCTCGTCGGGAGGCCCTATATATATGTAAAATCTACACATCAATACGGGGGACCGGCGCGGGCGACCCCCCTGGCCACGATCAGGGTGGTGGTGGACCTAACGCCCGGTATTTTCCTAATCTTATCGCGCACGACCGCCCTAAGCCTCTCCGCGTCCTCCGCCGAAAGCTTCACAATTAAGTCGTAGGGGCCGTAGACGAAGTACACCGCCGAGACCTCCGGCAGTTTAGACAACTCGTCCATTACCGCGTCCTCCGCCCCTATATCTACATTTATGAATACGAGGGCTTCCATACCGCTATAGATGTCAATAACTTATATATCTTATTTCGACCGAGATTCGAGATAGCGCCTAATTAAGACGGCCGTCGAGAGGTCTACTCTGTACTTTTCGGTGAGCCCCGTATCCGTGTCGGTGAACTCCACGATGTACTCAACGGCGTCTCCCTCTTGTTTATAGACCTTAATGAGCGTGTTGGGCTTACACATGGCCGTCAGCGCCGTCGGCGACCTCTCAACGACTGAACAATCTACGTACTTATATACGCGGGCCTCGGCCGGCGTACGGCCCACTGCGGCTATGGGGGCCTCCTCGTAATAGTACATCTTCCGCCTCCTAGACACGCACCCCCGCTCGATGGCTAATTTAAGCTTTGCGGCAAGCCGATCTATAAAAATACGAATTAGCGCGCGACGACGGGCATACGCCTCCTACGCCAGTCCTCAACTATTTCGAGGACCATGAGGGTCTCGGTGCGTTGTATATCGGGCATGGAGGCCAGGTAGGAGACCAAGAAGGTGGAGAGCTGCCTTATGTCTTGTGCCCAGACCTTGAGCAAGAGGTCGTAGGGCCCAGTAATGATGTACGCCTCCTCCACGAAGGGGAGCTCGCCGCCCTCGGAGCATTCGGCCAAGATCTTCTCGGCCAACTGCTCCTGCAAAGGCCTCTCGCCCTTGGCCTCCCCCCTCCTCACGCTGGCCATAACGAAGGCGAGCACTTGGTAGCCGAGCATGAACGGGTTCACGACCGCCTTATAGCCCATGATGTAGCCCTTCTCCTCAAGCCTCTTGACCCTAGAGGCTATAGTGGTCTTCGGCCTCTTAACGGCCTCCGCCAGCTCCTGCAGAGTCTTCTTGGCGTCGGTTTGGAGTATTTCGAGGAGCCTTTTATCGACTTCGTCCATGCCTTTTAAATTGGATAAAAATATAACTGTGACCCCCTACTCCTCAACCTTGCCGCTTGGCGGGGGTAAATATTGATGGACATCTTCCGTCAGCTCCGCCAGCGAGTCGGATACGTATATCGGCGCATTGGCCCTAACCGCCAGCGCCACCGCGTCGCTGGGCCTAGCATCGAAGCTGTGTATTTTGCCGGAGCTATCCTTGACGTAGACAGTAGCGGTGTAGGTGCCGTTGATCATGGCGTCGATGGTTATTCTGTCTATAGAGGCGCCGAGGGTCTCGAGGATTTCTATGAATAAGTCGTGGGGAAGGGGGCGGGGGAAGTCCACTTCGCCGAGGCCCTTCTTTATGGAGAGGGTCTCGGCGCTGCCGATGATTATGGGGAGAACTTTGTCCCCCCACTCGTCGGTCCCGATCAACATAATGCCTATGGGCTGGCCCGATCTATCCACGGCCTCGACGACGTTGACCAACTCGCCCTTGAGGTAGCGGGCCATATAGAGTCCGATACAACGATTATAAGCTTTTATTATTGAGCCGAGCTCCGGCGCGTGATGAGGAGGCGGCGCAGATCAGTGACGTATCCTAAACCAGGCTGAACTCACCTGAGGTGAGTAGGGTATATATCCACGGCGCGGTTTAGGCACACCACGTGCGCAATATAGCCCTCATAGTGTTGGATACTTTGCGTTGGGATTACTCGGGCTATTTCGATTGGCTGTCTGGGCTGGGCTTCCGGAAGTACTCGGCTTGGGCCTCCTCGCCTTGGACTCTGCCCAGCCACGTCTCGATGTTCACGGGCCTTACTCCGTCTGAGCACGGCGTACACGAGCCCTCTAGGTGGATAGGCTGGGGCTGGCTACAGCTGGTGAGGGAGAAGGCGAAGGCCTCTATGGCCAAGCTGGGCGGAGGAGCGCTAGGCCTATTGAGAGACCTAGGCTACCACACAATAGGCATATCGGCAAACCCATACATAAGCGAGGCCTTCGGCTTTAAATTCGACGAATATCACTACGTCGACTTCATGGATCGCCCCACTTTTTTAAAGCTAGCTGGGGGCATCAAGCTGGGCGTTAAGAGGGAGCTAGCTAGAGCTTTAGCCGATGCTAAAGATGCTGAGGAGGCCGTCTCAGCGCTTCTAAGGGCTGAGGATGGGCGAGTGGTGCAGCTACTGCCGAGGTTGCTCTTGAAGGCCTTTGGGCTTTGGGCCCTCGCCAGTCTGAAAGACAGAGGCGTCGCGCGTGCCGCCGATTTTATTAAGAGGCTTTCTGCGGACGGCCCCGTATTTCTGTTCATAAACTTGATGGAGATGCACGAGCCATATGCCTTAGACGATCTCCTTTGGCCTGGGTGGCCTACTCTGAGGTCTATCGTT
>JZWT01000006.1 GCA_000960885.1 Thermoproteus sp. AZ2
GCGCCCGTCCAGACGTCTTGCGGAGGCACCTCGTGCGTGATGTCCACCACAGCGGCCAGCGGGTTGATGCTCAGGATAACGCCCTTCATAGACGCCACGAAGTAGTCGCGCGTGCCGAAGTCCGTCAATAGGGCGATCACTCCGCCCACGGCCCTTATTGGCGGAGGTATTTATAGTGTAATAAAGCCCAGAGGGCTCTGGCGGCTCTCCACGGCGAGTTGTAGAGCGGCACGCGGCCCCGTAGCCTAGCCTCCAGCCCCTTAATGGCGGGGGATCCGCCTACGCTTATGGCCGCCACGGGCTTCCCCGAGGCCGCGGCCTTTATTATCGCGTCGGCCAGCTTATCTACGTCTATGCCCGGGGGGTGGGCGAATGCCACGACCACCGCCATGTCGTAGCGGCCTAATGCGGCGTCTAGCACTGCCTCTATCTGCTCCGCCGTGGCGCTCCCCGTTAGATCCACGGGGTTTTCCAGCGACGCGAACGACGGCACCGCCTCCCTAAGCCTCTTTTTGACGTCCTCGGGCAGAGGGGGCGTCTCTAAGCCCAGCGACGTCAACGCGTCGACTACTTGAACCCCCATGCCGCCCGAAGTTGGTAACCACCAACACCCTGCCGCCCTCGGGCTGGGGCGAGAGGGCGAATGCTTGGGCTATCTCGAAAAGCTCGTACAGGTCGTCGGCCTCTATTATGCCGGCTTGGCGGAACAAGGCTCTATACATCTCGTAGGAGCCGGCGAGGGCGGCCGTGTGGGACTTAACGGCGCGCTGAGCGGCAGGGGATCTGCCGGCCTTATAGGCTATTACGGGCTTCTTGGCGGAGGCCTTCTTTGCGGCCTCTAAGAATCGCCGGGCCTCGCCCCTCCTCCTAAAGCCCTCGAGGTATATCGCCACGGCCTTTATGTCGTCGGCCTCGGCCAAATACTCGAGCACCTCGGCCTCGTCTACATCGGCCTTATTGCCCAAGTTCACCGCTAAGCCGACGCCTATGCCTTGGGCCGCGGCCCAGTCCAAGGCGGCGGTCATCACGGCGCCGCTCTGGCTGATAAACGCTATGGGCCCCGCCGGGGGCCTGAGGGCCCTCTCCTCCGGTAAAAACATTGTGTCGAGGCCGTTGAAGCCGTTGTATATCCCGACGCAGTTGGGGCCCAGCACCCTCACGCCGTATTTGCGGGCGACCTCTACGACCTCTCTCTCGAGCTCCTCGTTGCCCACTTCGGCGAAGCCGCCGCTGACTATCACGGCCGCCTTAACGCCCTTCCTACCGAGCTCCTCCACCACTTGCGGCACGACGCGGTACGGCGTGGCTACCACCGCTAAGTCCACCTCATCGCCTATCTCAAGAACCGATGAGTAGAAAACCACCTCTCTGCCCTCTATAGACCCCGCCTTATAGCCGGGGTTCACCAAGAACACCTCGCCCTTAAACCTCCTCAAAAGCTGTCTGGCTATTACGTACCCTATGCTGTTCTGCCTAAGAGAGGCGCCGATGACGGCGACTGAGCGGGGATAAAACACGTCGAGCACCATCTATAGAAAATAGAGCAATATATAGTTGCCGAGCACTTTTTAACCCTAACCTCCGCCCACCACGTGGAGCTGGTGCGTATAGACGGCTCGTTGGGAGAGGGCGGCGGACAGATCTTGAGGTCCGCGCTTGCTCTATCCGCCATTTCGGGGAGGCCCCTTGAGATATTCAATATTAGGGCTAAGCGGAGGAACCCCGGCCTCCAGCACCAACACTTAACCTCGGTCAAGGCCGCCGCCGCTGTGGCCAACGCAGAGATGGAGGGGGCCGAGCTCGGCTCGACGAGGCTCCTCTTTAGGCCGAGGGGGATTAAATGCGGCGAGTTCTCCTTCGACGTGGGGACGGCTGGTAGCATAACGCTGGTCCTCCAAACGCTTCTCCCCATGCTCGTCTTCGCCCCCTGCCCCTCCAGGGTAAAAATAAGGGGAGGCACCGACGTCCCTATGGCGCCTCCCGTCGATTATTTCACAAACGTCGTGTTGAAGGCGCTCGAGCCCATGGGCGTGAGGGCGGAGCTTAGGCTGATTAGGCGGGGCCACTACCCCCGCGGAGGCGGCTTGGTGGAGCTCTCGACGGCGCCGTCAGACGAGCTGGCGGCCGTGAGGTGGCTCGAGAGAGGCCGTCTCTTGCGCGTGGCAGGGATCTCCCACGCGGTTAATCTGCCGAGGCACGTAGCCGAGAGGCAAGCTAAGGCTGCTGAGGAGGCGCTGAGGGGATTAGGCACGCCTATAAACATCGAGGTTGAGCATAGAGAAGACGGGCTTGGGCCAGGAAGCGCCATAGTGTTGTGGGCTGAGACGGATAGGGGCATGCGCATAGGCGCCGATGCGTTGGGGGAGCGGGGAAAGCCCGCCGAGGCCGTGGGGCGGGAGGCCGCCGAGAAGCTATCGGCTGAGTTAGCCACAGGAGCCGCGCTGGATTCCCATATGGGCGATATGATAGTCCTCTACATGGCCTTGGCGAGGGGCAGGAGCGAGGTAGTCGCGTCTAGGCTGACGTCCCATTTGGAGACCAATATATTTGTCGTCGAGCAATTCCTCCCAGTTAAATTCTCGTACTCGGGGAAAGAGCCCGTGAAGATCGCCGTCGACGGCGTGGGCTTTAAGCGCGGCGCGATGCTCTAAGTGCCTCAAGCGCCTGCGGGACGTAGTACTTCTCTAGGATCTGTCTCGTCAATTCGGCCACGCCCTCGCAACGGGCCGCCGCTATTTTGGGCAACTCGCCGCCCAGCGCCTCCTCAGCTCTCCTAATCTCATCCCCACTAGCTATATCTATTTTGTTTAAGACAGGCACCACGGGCGCGTCGAAGGACGACTTTATGTTTTTATAAAGCCTTATCTGCATCTCTAGGCTGTAGCCGCCGTGGGGCGTGGGGTCTACGACGAAAATAATGACCTTGGCTAAATGCCTTAGGGCTAAGACCGCTTGCCTCTCTATTGCGTTCATTTCCTCGAAGGGCCTATCTAGGAGGCCCGGCGTATCTATGACCTGCACTCTATCGCCCCTGAGGAATATGTGGCCTACGTGTATCTGCTTAGTGGTGAAGGGGTACTCCGCCACTTTGGGCTTCGCTGTGCTCATACAGCCCACTAAGCTGCTCTTGCCGACGTTCGGCGCCCCGCTGACGACTATGGTGAAGAGCTCTGGGTCTATGTCGGGCAACTTCCTTATATATACCGATGCCTTTTTTATTAATTCAAGTTCATCTTCTAAATTATCTATTAAATCTATAGTTCTTCCAATAAATGACTTTCTAATTCTATAGATTTGATCTTTATCATATGCCGTCTTAAGGGCTAGGAGGGCCTCTCTCGATATAGCCCTCACGGCCCTAACCGCGCGTCCAACCCTCGCCAACGCGTGTTTGTAGCCGGCGGCGCCTATGGCTAAATCGAGGAGCTCCCTATAGAAGGGGTGTAGGTCTGAGAGGAACGGCATAGAATACGCCATGGACCTAAGGGCCTCCTCTAAGGCCTTCGACGCGCGCCTTATCCTCGCCGCCTCTAGCCTCCTCAGCCTCTCAACGCCCGGCTCTACGCTGGGGCTTTTGGCCTCAGTAGCCTTATAGATGCCCAAGAAGTACTCCTCCAGCTCCGCGGCCGTGTATATGTACGGCGGATTAAACCGCACGACGGGCTACCGCCCTATATATTTCAGCTTTTTTGCCCTCTTCACGCCTCCGCGTAGCTCAGCGTCGTCACCGCATATAAGAGCGCCCCCGCCTTATATTTGTTAACGCGCAAAAATTATATAGGGCTTATTGAGTGGGGCCGTGGCTACGGCGGAACAGCCCAAGCAACAAAAACTGCGGTGGGGGATCGCTTGGATCTATTCGAGTTCCAATAACACTATCATAACGATAACGGACTTAACCGGCGCCGAGACTGTGGCGCGCGTATCCGGCGGGCAGGTCGTCAAGGCGGACAAGGACAAGCCCTCGCCCTGGGCCGCGATGCAAGCCGCCTACCGCGCCGCGCAACTGGCGCTTGCCAGGGGCATAAACGCCGTGCACATCAAGGTTAGGGGGCCGGGCGGGTACGGCATGAAGGTGCCTGGCCCTGGGGCCTCGGCGGCTATTAGGGCGCTCGCCCGCGCAGGACTCATAATAGGCCGCATCGAGGACGTGACTCCTCTGCCCCACGACACTATCCGCCCGCCGCACGGGCGCAAGGGCAGAAGAGTATAATGCAGAGGAAAGCCGACTGCGTCGTCGCAGAGCTGAATTATTGTAATAGGGGCTCCCCCTACGGCGATGCTGTTAAGGGCTTGCTCAAATACGCGCGGCCTAGAGCGCACCGCCTAGTTGTGATCTCCAGGTGCGCCTCCACAGAGGTCGCCCTTGCGGACCTACGCATCTTGGCCGGCGAAAATATAGAGTTTCCTCTCCGCTACTATCAAGATTTGCCTATAGACGAGGTCATTAAGAGGGAGGGGTGCTCGCAGTATGAGGTGAAGAGCTTTGAGGAGATCCTTAAGCTAGTTGCGCCCTAGTTTTTATAGGCGCTCCCCCAGCCCTTCTAGTGATGAGAAGGCATTTAAGGCCTAGGTGGCCGGCGCTGGAACTGCTGATTAGGACTTAGCCCAGCTCGGCGCTCCCTCCTCGGGCTCGACGACGGCTAGGAGCTTTTGTAGAACATCTTCGTAGTTGCCCTTGGACCTGAATATCTTTACGCGTGACGTCTCCCCGTATATGAGCTCTAGATCGATGCCTATTCCCCTGAAGAACCTATAGGCGGACGCGTTGTCCCTCAGCGGGACCTCTTCGCAGGAGTAGAGGACTAGGTCTAGCCCCTCGGCCCTAAGCCTCTCCTTCCCCTCCCCGCATCCTCTGACTACCACTAGGCGTATGTAGACGCCCTCCGGCGTGGGCCAGAGGTTGTGGTCTACGACCAGCCGCTTATCCACGCGCCTCCTTAGCCTCCTTCTGCGCCTCCTTGGGGGCCTCGGGAGATTTAGAGCTCACGTAGGCCCTGGCCAAGTCGCGGACTATATCGAACTTGGTGAGGACGCCCACCATCTTCCCCTTCTGGTCCAAGACGGGCAACACGTCCCGCTCCAGCAGAAGCCGCGCCGCTTCCTTCGCCTTTAGGTTCGGCGGAACTGGGGGCGGCGGATCGTCGGCTATGTCCATGGCCGTCAAAGTCCCGGCCTTAGGGTACCTCAGCCTAGACCCTCCGGAGCGCTTATCGCCGTATTTAGTTATCACAAATATTTTCTCGCCCCTAAGGCTCTCCTCGACGGGCGCCAGCGATAGTCGTGAGTCGGCTATTATGCCCTTTACGTCGTTGCCCTCGGCGACCACCACGCCGTCTAGCTCGTACGACTTCATCCTATCCACCACGCGGGGTAGGCTGTGGAGGGGGTTCACGACGGCTATATCGGCCGGCGTCATGAGCTCGGCCACAACGGCGTCCTCCCTCCCCCTTTCGGCGTATGCCCTCACGAGGGCCTCCTTAGTTACTACGCCCTGCGGATCTCCGCCCTCCCCCACTACTAATACGTAATCGACCCCTGCCGCCAACATGGCGTATGCGGCCTCCTCGGCTGTGGCCGTGGCGGGCAACTTGGGCGCGTCTAGCCTCAAGACGTCTGACGCAGTTCCCTCCTCCCTCAACAACTTCGCCCGCTCGCCCGGCATCACGCTCTCCCTTAGGACTAGGCGCTTGCCCTTCTGTATTTTCCAATAGCCGAGCGACTTCTCGGCTATATATAATAATAGATCGCGGCGCGAGATAAAGCCGACAGGTCTCCCCGACTCGTCGACAACCGCCACTACGTGGGCGCCGGTCTTAAGCATGACGCGGCGCACATGCGATATGGTGTCTAGGAGGCCGACCGTGGGTATATTCGTCGTCATCAACTCGCCTAATCTAACGCCCGTGGCGTACTTCAGCGGGGTGAGGGCCGCCTGGGCCGCGGGCGCCGCCTCGGCCGAGGGCCTCTCAACGGTTATGTCCTCCCTCCCCGGCTTGGCTCCCTCGAAATATGCGCGGGCCACGTCTAACGCCGTCAACGCGCCTAACACGCGCCCCTCTCTATCCACCACCGGCAAGACGTAGACCCCCAACGACGCCATAGCCGCGGCGGCATCCTCTATTGGGGTAGATGGAGTTACGGCGGGGACGCCGCTCGACATAAGCGCCCTTACAGGCGGCCCGCGCCTCGCCTCAGCCTCGCCCCTGCTCGCTTTCCCGAAGACCGAGCGGGGCTCTCTCCTGGGCCGTAGCCATATCGACCTAGCTATGTAGTCCCAAACCGTTACGACGCCCTGTATAAAGCCCTTCTTATCCACGACCACAGCGCCCGCGGCCTCGCCGCCGGCTATCTTATCGGCGAGAGATCTAGCGTCGTCGTTTAGATCGACGAACTCGACTTGGCCCTCGCCCCTCCCGGTGAAGACCGCGTTTACGGACTTGGCCTTAGGCTCCATGGACTTAAGAGCCTCGAGGAGCCCGCGGACGGTGGCTATGCCTAAGTATTTGCCGCCCTCATCCACGACGATTGCCCCCACATGGCCTCTCTTGAGTAGATTATATAGCTCCTCGAGGCTTGCGCCGGCCTTCACCACAGGTGCGTTGTTCTCCACATCGCCGACCCTCTTGTCGTCGGCCCTATCTTTTAGGAGGAGGATTGATTGGGGGTATATCGCCCCCTCCACCTCGTCTGAGAACACGTCCTTGAACACAGGGAAGAAGTCGTGCGGGAATTTCTTGAAGTAGGACCACACGGTCTTAAGCGTGTGGGAGGGGACTATGCGGACGCCCGGCATCTCGAGGATATCGCCGACCTTGGCCGGGCGTTTCACCGCCTCCTCCCTCTTTTCAGCGGCCTTGGCCTCGGCCCGCTCCATGAATAATATTGAGCTACCCTTAAAATAATTGCCGTCAGGGGCCCGGCGACTAGGGCTTAGGCAAGGCCTTAAGCACCTCGGCGAATAGGTATAGGAGAATCGCGCCGATAATTAATGAGCGGCCCGTGTAGCGGCTCAGGCGCGTGAAGTAGAGAAATGCCCCTATTATCCCCATCATCACGGCCAATGTCTCGGAAAATTTTATAACGTATATTCTAGTTATATAAGATAAATTATTTAAGAAATTATTTATATAATTTAACCCATTCTCAATTATATTATCTATATTGTTTAAGACTTGGATGGGGGTTGTGGAGTTAGTCCCCGTCGAATTAGTCATCTGCGACAGAGCTACGGCGGGCAGTAGTAAGGCCATGAGCAATAGGGGCCAAGCCCGCATGTATTATGACGTACTTATTTTCAGCTTTCTAAGGTCTTGCCGCCCAGGCGCACCTTCACCCTGATAGATCTGGCCAGCGGGCTGTTCGGGTGAACCCCCTCCTCGGCGTATTCCACAGAGCCGTCGTCTAATACAAGCTCCGCCGGCGCGGCCTCTGCCATAGAGTCCCTAAATAGGCGGGCGCCGATTTGGAATAAGTCCTTAGACTTGCTCCTACATATGTGGACCGGGACTCCGCGTATCAACTCCATTAGCTTCTTGGCCGATTCGAAGCTGCCCACCACGTGGCCATCCCTAACCCTAAACCCCATGGCCAGTAGCGACGGGATGTTCGCCTCTGACGCGTCCAGCTCGTTTATGTTCACGAACTCTATCAGGCCTCTCTCCGCCAAGTAATTTATAGCCTCGGCTATGCTCCTCTCGAGGCCGGGCACCGCGGGCACCTCGACGCCGACTGAGACCCCCAGAGACCTCAACGCCTCTATATATCTCTCTTTCCTCACGACCTCCCCCCTGCTTATTAAGTGGAGCCTCACCTCGTCCACGGCACCGGCCAACCTAGATACGGCGAGTGAGTTAAGGCTGGTGGCCCGAGTATATAGGTGGATGTGGAAAGACTTCCCGAGCGCCTTCTTCAACGCGTTGGCCACAGCCGCAACTCTTTCAACTACATCCAGCGGATCGCCGCCGGTTATCGCCGCGCCTACGGCAGCCGATGAGGCCACTAACTCCACAACCTCCTCGACGGTCTTAGCCGGCACATCGTTTACGTAGACGACGTCTCGCCCAAACCTCTCCCTATCGACTGGGCAGTAGAAGCACCTATATCGACATAGCCCAGTGATGAAGATAACCGCCTTTGCGCCGAGCAGGCACAGCTCGCACCCCCTAGCTATATTGCCTCTGGCGATATTATAATACACAAGCCGCCGGCGATCGTAGTATAAAAATCCTGCCCACGAATCTACATGGGCGAAGAGGTTAGAGAGGAGGAGAGGGGCGAGGTGCGGTCCGAGCTAGTGGAGAAGGAGGGGAAGAAGTACCTAGTCATACGTTGGAACACGGGGAAGACGTCTGCTGGAAGGCTATTCGGGCGCTATGGCCCAAGGGGGCGCCCAGAGTTCTTCAGATTGTTATTCGGCGCGGTGGCGGGCTCGTTGAGGGAGCAGTTCGGCCCAGAGGAGGGCGAAAAAATATTCTCGCGGATTAGGGACTCGGACAAGTTCAGGGAGACCTCCAAGGAGCTGTTCGACGGAGTGAAGAAGTGGTTCTTCGAGGAGGCGGCGCCTCGCCACAAGCTGGAGCGCGGCGATATATTCATGATAACGACGGAGTTGGTCCTCGACCCTGAGACGGGCGAAATTATGTGGAATAGGGACAAGACAGAGCTAGTCTATTGGGTTAGGAGCGACCGTTGTGGAGCCGCGGCGGCCCCCGATTACGAAGAAGTCAAGCGCGAGCGCGACGAGTTGGCCAAAGAGGTCGAGAGACTGAAGGCCGAGAACGAGAGACTCCGCAAGGAATTAGAAGAAGTCAAAAGCAAATTAGAGCAAATTACGAGGCTAATTAAGTAGACGTATACTTTTTTAGCGGTTTCTCTTTTTTAATTATAAGGGCCTATCTATATGGAGCGCGTCGTAATCTCTCTTAAACGTTCTGAGTATAAGGCGCTTAAAGAAATTTGTAGTAAATATGAATTGGACTTAGATGATTGCATAAATTTAGCTATAGCCAACTTGTTATATATCTATAAAGGCCTATAGAAAATCCCTATATTTATTGGGAACCCCTTCTAGAAACCTCGGGAATATTGTCTTGACCGTCTCGAGGTATTTGCCGCTTATCTTGGCGTATTTGTGCGCCAGGCGGAGCTTAATGGGGTATCCGCGGCTGAAGAAAGACGCTATTACCTCCTCGGGCACGTAGGGCGGGAACTCTACATAGAATACAGAATCGCCGCGCACGTAGGTGCCTAGGAATGGGCCGACCCTGGCCGGCTTAAGCATAGCGCCGGGGGGCTCGCCCTTAAGCAATAGCTCGGCGGCATATAGCTCAGACGCAACGGAGGCCACCTCGGCAAACCATCTGCCCGCGTCGCCGCCTACGGCAGGGCCATATCTAGCGGCAACTGGGTCCTTTGAGACGCCTATTATGAGCCCCTCGGCCTTAGCCAAATAGGGGGATATGGGGCCGTCCACCAATACATATGCGTCGAGCCTCTTCGCCTCCTCGAGCTCTAGCTCTCTTACCTTCCTATTTATATTTATTTCTTTATCTCTATTTAATGATATAAAAATAGTTTTATTAATTATTTTTTCTGAAACTACAACGATGTCAACTATATATAACTTAAAATAGCGATATTCCACTAAGACATAGCCCGAGTCTATCGCCGAGTGTCTAGGGGTCTCGACCTTCGGCGGATGTAGGACCAACCCCTTAAACTCGTCGGCCCTCTTAATTGCGGCGGCCAGCCTCTCCTGCGCCTTGGGTATCTCGAGCTCGGCTATTCTTAGGAGCTCTGAGAGGAGCTGCCGCATTAATAGATCTCGTTGTACAACATCTCTAGGGCTTTCGAGAGCAGATGTTTATCGGTTACGCCCAACGCGTCTGCTAAATAGCTGGGCAATTCGCCGGAGCCCTCCAAGTAGCGCTGAAGCGCCGAGAGAGACGCCGCCTTCTTATACCTCCTCCTCTCCTCCAGCACTATCCGCTTGAGCTTCTCCACCAACTCCTTAACGACGTCCCCGCGTTGCGGCTCCCCGATCTCCTTCTCTAAGAGCCCCAGCTCTTGATACAGCGTCAACGGTATTGCTCTGAATACCAAGACGCCGTTTATGAGCGCCGCCACAGGCCTCTTGGTGTATTTGCCCCAGCCGACCGCCGCGCCGCCCTTCGCCTCGCCCACGGCTATTAACGATTTGAGCTCCCTATCGCCCAGCTTGATTACGTCGTAGAACTCATACGGCGGCCTCGCGTCTATCACCACGTCGCCTTCGTAGTCCCCTTTATCGAACAATACCTTTATCCTACGCGACATACCTCTTCTCGACTAAGCCCTTCGCGGCCAACGCCTCGAGCCACTTAACCACCTGCGCCTCGTCTAGGGAGAGCTCTGCGGCTAGTTGCCTCGGCTCCACCACGGCGCCTGGCCCCCTCACGGCTATTGAGTAGATGAGCTCATAGGGGGCCCCCAAGTCCTTCGCTATCTTGCCCAACGCGCTCTCCACGTCGGATGCCACCACGCCGAGCCTCACCTTGGCCCACTCGGCGGCCCTCTCCCTAAGCCTCACCTTTTCCCTATATCTCTCGTACTCCTCCCTCAGCTTAGCCGAGTAGACTTTGAGGGAGGCTAAATAGTCGTCTAGCCAAGGCTCGGGCAGATTGAGGAGGGCCTCTAGGTCGGCCTCGACCGACACGGCTTTGCCCAGCTCCTTCGCCAAGGGCTCGAGCTCCCTCCAAATACGCCTGATCTCCTCAGCCTTAGCGGCCACCTCTAGCTCCCGCGCAACTATCTTTTCGTCTAACGCCAAAAACCGCCTTCGTTGAGGCATCGCCTCGGCTATTCTCTCCAGCTCGGCCAACAGCTTTCTCTTAGACTCGGCCTCTTTCTCGAGCTCCCGCGCGGCCTCCTCCGCCCGCTCCCTCGCCTCTATCAACGCCCTTTTATGCTCCAAGACTCGCTGGGCGTATTCAGCGCGGTCTTTAAAGTCTGCGGGCGGGGGCCTCACGTCGAGGGTTCTCTGGAGCTTTATTTCGCCGAATATCTTGCTCTTAATACTTATTTCGATATTTATGAGCTTAAGTATTTCTTCTCTTAAACTATTTAAATATTTTCTTCCACTCTCTAAATCAAATTTTCTATACAACTTATTATCAGGTATTAGCGCCCCGGTGTAGACTAAAAGCGAGATTAAGTCCTCCGCCCTCATATCGCGCCAGAGGTTTACTGGGAATAGGGCCTCGATCAGCCACAGCAACTCCTTTTCGTGAATTTCAGCGTCGCCTATCTTCCTCATCAAGGTCTCCTCGATAATCCTAAAGGCCGCTAAGCCGTCGGGCATCTGCCCCGAGGCTATCTGCTCAGCCGCCTTCAATAGCGCCAAGTCCTTCTTCTCCTTGCCCCTCCTTAGGGCTAGGGTATACTTCAGCGCGTTCTCCCTGGCCTCCTCTCTATAAAGCTTTATATTGTCTACTAGCTCTATTCTATCTACTTGTTTCCCTAAGATTTTATCGATATTATATTTTATTATTTTATTTTTTAACTTATCTAATTTATCTGCACCATATATATCTATATAGAGGAATTTCTCCGAGAGGTCGGGGTATACGCCCTTCCAACTAGCCTTCAACATAGGGCCTAGTGCGCTCTCCAGCTCGCTCGTGAGAAGCGTAGGGCTAAATACGAGCGCTATTACATAATCTATAGGGTAATTATCTACAACACCCTCTATTATAATCTTATTAATATATTCTCTTACTTTATTTAGCTCATCATCATTATTTATATAGAATAAGAGGAAGGCCTCCCTAAATCCTAAGTTGTTGTACCAAATGGCGCGGCCGCAACACGCCCTCAGCCTAAGCCCTGTGAGGCCCGCGGTTTTTTCTACTTCGTCTAAAAACGTTAAGGGGTTTTGTAGCCTCTCGGCCAACTCCCGGCTTATTTTGGCGAGCGAGTCTTCCCCAGAGACTTTTTGGGCCACATCGGAGCTTATGATGTAGGCGTCGCCTACGTAATACTCCTTCAGCTCCTCGGCCTCACCGAAGAAGTATATATAGAGCTTGCCCCCCTCTAGGAGCGTGTAGTAGAGGTGGGGCTCATATGAGGCCGACTTGGAGTCATTCGGCGATATTTCCTTTCCCCTTAATACTAATTTTTTATTTATAATATTTATAGCTTCTTTATCGCTAAATGGTATTTTATATACTTTAATCTTCTTAAATATATCTATGTATTTATCTTCAATTTTTTCTATAGGTATAGCCGATAGGGCGTAGGGGGCCAGCTCCGGCTCGCCGACGGGCACTCCCTCCTCGGCGGCTAGGTCAGCGATGCCTTTGCCGCTCTCCTTAAGCTGGAGGAGCCTAGCCGCAAGCTTCAACAAGTACCTCGGGCTCACCTCGCCCTTCTTTATGGCTATATGGTATAGGGCGGCCAACTCGTGGAGCGTGAAGGGCGCTAGGGGGCTTAAGGCGCCGCGGTCTATCTCCGCCCTACGCCGCTCGTCTGAATACGCGTAGAGCCTCTCTTTGACCACCTCGACGAATTGCCAAAAGGGGAATCTGGGGTCCAGCTGAATCTCCCTATATACTCTGCCCGTCGTTATGTCGAATACGTCCGGCACGACGTTCTTCAGAATGGTGTAATACACTTGGGGCGTCAACGCCGCTATGATCAACACTTTGTCGTAGTTCTGCGGATTCCTCAATATGTGGGGGTAGTTGCGGGGCTCCAAGAGGGCCCGCACTATGGCGGCTAGGTCCATGACCGCTTGTCTGAACCGCTCGTCGCTTAAGGCGCCCAGCTTATACATTGCCGCCAGCCTAGAGAGCTCATCCGCCTCATCTATTAGCACCACTAAGGGCTCCCCGGCGCGCTTGTCGCTCAGCGCCCTCAGCGCCTCCTCCCTAAAGCTGCTGGCCAACGCCAGCCGGGCTGTCCTCAAGCCGCGCCTCTCAGCCTCCGCCTGCACCTCGTCCAGAAACTCGCTTTTGCCGTAGCCGTAAGGCGCCACCACCACGGCGAGCGTGTTGGACTTAGCCCTATTTACGAGGTCTAGGAGCTCTAGGGCTTGGGCTAGCTCTTTCTCGAGCCCCCTAGCCCTATGTAGCCTAACCACATTGGTTACCCCTGAGGGATTAAACGGCATGTCCGTAAAGCCCACGCTGAGTAGGCGCCGCCTCGATAAATATGCTGTAGTTAAAACCCGCCTAAAGACACATAAATGCCCCCCACCTTTGGCGCGTGTCTCTTAAGCCTTGCACGATTGATCATATCCAAGGCATATACGAGGTGGAGTCGGAGTCGTTCAGAGAGCCCGACATATACAGCTTAGACTTAATCCGCTTCCTTTGTTCTTTCTGCGGCTCCACCTCCTACGTCTACGAGGACGGAGGCGCCGTCGCCGGCTATATAATCACTTGTATAGAGGGTAGGTCCGCCCACGTCATATCCATAGCGGTGAAGCCTAAGTACCGCAGGAAGGGCGTGGGGTCGCGGCTTTTGTGCACAGCCCTACAGATCCTAACCTCTGGGCGCGTGGATAGGGTGTACCTAGAGGTCAGGGTCAGCAATGAGCCCGCGCTCAGCCTATATAGGCGCGCCGGCTTTAAGGAGATAGAACGCCTAAAGAACTATTACAGCGATGGGGAGGACGGCATACGCATGGAGATTACCGACAAAAATTTAGCGAGGGAATTTTGTAAGAACTATGTAAAGTAATATCTCTTTGATTTAAAATATTTTCTTAATACTAAAATTGATCTAATAATACTGTTATATTTATAGAGAAGCTTAATATACTCCTCCATAGTTATATCACCCGCTAGAAACATCTCGTCGAGTAGGCTGTCCACGGCTTACAGCAGTAATAAAAGCAACGGAGCTTTTATTCCGTAGAAGTGGCGTGGAGATCTGCGTTACCTCTTGCGCTAAGGGGGGCACCGGCAAGACCACGTTCAGCTTCATATTGGCCCACGTCCTTCATTATATTACTAAGAAGAAAATATATATTATAAATTTATCAAAAATCCCATATAATATAGAGAGTAAATTATTTATTCATAATAAATATTTAATTTATAAAGATGGATTTGCGGTGCTGGACTTCCCCGCATTTACTAAATACGATGAGGCGATGCACGCCGCGCTGAGGCGGTGCGATTCGATAATTGTGGTGGCCGATGAGGATCCCCATACGCTTGAATCCGTGCGCCTATGCGCCGAGGTCATAAGGGGCAAGGTCGTAGCCGTGGTTCTTAACCAAGTGATCGGGAGGCCTAGCCTGAAGTACCTCGTAGCATATAGAGCGCTTGGTAGGGTGTACGTTGTGCGCTTCGACGAGAGGCTTCGCATATATAGGGGCGAGGGGGTAGACCCGGGCGAGGCCAAGAGCAAGGCCGTGGCTGAGATGATAAAGGCCGCCGTCGATATAGCTAAGCGGATTCTCG
The DNA here is from genome assembly GCA_000960885.1 of Thermoproteus sp. AZ2. Taxonomy (GTDB): domain Archaea; phylum Thermoproteota; class Thermoprotei; order Thermoproteales; family Thermoproteaceae; genus Thermoproteus. Next base: position 14,451 of record JZWT01000006.1, read on the forward strand.
CACCTCGCTAAATTTTTAGGGGCGAAACCAGAATCTGGCGTGAGAGGCGTAGTGTTAGAGGCCGGCGGCGAGAAGATCTTGTTGGTGGCCGACACCCATGTGGGCTACGAGGCCGAGCTGAGGCTTAAGGGCATTTACGCGGTTAGCCAGACCCAGAGACTTCTCGAAAACTTGAGGAGCTGGGGCGAAGAGGCTGGGGCGAGCTCCATAGCCATACTCGGCGATATAAAACACGAGTTGCCCACGCCTAGGGAGACGGCGGGCGAGGTAAGGGAGTTCCTCAAGGCCTTGGCCAAGGCCTTTGAGAAAGTGATACTCATCCCCGGGAACCACGACTCGCTTATAGACGAGATCTCGCAGGGCATAGACGGGGTTTATCTGCTGGACAGCAGAGGCCTTCTGCTTGAGGGGCCGAGGACCGTTCTGCTCTTGCACGGACACGCTAAGCCTAGGCTCGAGGACTTCCAGAGGGCCGACGTAGTCGTGATGGGCCACACGCACCCAGCCGTGCCCATAGTCGACGAGATAGGCTATATCACGAGGGAGCACGCAATAATAAAGACCGATCAAGATAAGGGCTTGGTGGCCAAGAGGATGTTCGGGGCGGAAGTCTCCGGGCGGGTCAGGTTCATTATTCTGCCCGCATCGCACCCACTAATAACGGGCTTCGACGTCGTGAACCTCCCGTCTCTATCCAAAGACGACCGCACTATCCTGAAATACCTAGACCTCTCGCCGGAGAAGATCGAGGTCTATTTAACAGACTTCACCTACCTCGGCACACTAGACGTCATATCCGCCAGCCGGGGCCAGATGGGCCCAGACGCTGAGGCTGTAGAGGCGTTGAGCTCGACCGACTACGATTGATCAACCGCCGAGTCGCGTCTATCGGCGTGAAATGAGGTCATCACGCGTCAGGCGCTGCCCGCTCCCCTCACCGAGCCATCCCGCTCACTACTATATAAATCATATCGAAGTAGTTGCGTCACCTTCTCAGCCTCCTCGAAGTTCTCGTTGAGCCTTACATAGCCGACCCGTATGCACCTGGCCTTATCTAGGCTCCGCTCCAGCTTAGCCGACGCATATATCACCGCCTTCCTCTTCTCGTAGTATATACGCTTTAGAACCCCAAGGCCCAGCAAGAAGCCGCCCGAATCCTCAAATCCCACAAGCAACCCCCTCTCGAAGCCCTCGGGGAGGCCGAAAACTCTGACGTTGCCGACCCTCTTAATGGCCCAGCCCTCGGTTATTGCGTAGACTAAGTTGCCCGACTGCACGGCGTAGAAAATACGCGAATTTATAGCCCTAGACAATATACCCATTAAATTATTGTCTATTATTATTCCTTTTGAAAGCACTAAATTACAAAAAGGTAATTTATCTAGATCTATTGAGATCTCCTTCACAGGAAAGATGAAACGGCCGTAGCTCATATCGCGGTGGATCTTCCTATCCTCCTTAGATCTAGTCCTAGCCGCCGGCGGAGGGCGCGCAAATGCTACATTTGTAAATCCCTTTACAATTTCGTCGAGCTCGCCGCCTATCCTTATGGCCACTATCCCGGTGGGCGCCAGCGCCGATAAAAGCGAGCGTTTATACGCCACGGCCTCCTCGCCGGCTATCCAGCCGTCGGTATTCACTATGACGACGTCGGACCCCCACTGCGATTTGGCGTAGTCCACCAGGCGCTTAATAGCCTCGACCGCTCTGTCCCAAATCCTCTCAAGGCTGGTCGATTGCACGAAGATGGACTTCTCGGCTTGCAACTGCCTTAGGTGAGTAACGGGCCTGGGCACTCTGCTGGCGGAGATAGTGGTCGGGGGGCCTAAGTCGTTTTGGCCCACGTCCGCGTCTACGACGGCCACGCCCTTGTTGCCCATTAGGGCCTTGTTGGCCAACACGGCCGTCATGGTGGACTTACCAACGTCGAGGGCTCCTATGATCACGATAACCCCCCTGAGCTCTATGGATGAGGCTAGGCTCTCCCATTCATCTATCACCTCCTCCTCTGGGCGCGCCCTCTCTAGCACCGCGCCCGGCCCCAACATCACGCTGATCTTAGACCTAGACACGGCCTTAAACGCCAGCTTCCTGGCCCTCAAAACCGTGAAGGACTGCCCAGCTCGATATATTGCGCCTACGGCGTAGAGCTCGCCCTCGACGACGTCGACTTTCGCGGGCCCCTCTACGCGGAAGATCTCGCCGGCCTCCATGTAATAAGGCTTCACACGTTAGAAAAGGGCTGGCGTATTTTAGCTTTGATGGGCTAGGCATATTTTTATCCGCCTAATGGGCTATGTGAAGCTCAGCGAGCTATTGGCGCGGAGCCCCGTAGACGTGCCTAGGCTAATCACCGAGAGGGTGCGCGCTTTAGGCGTCGGCGGAGTTTTAAAGGCGCTGGGCGAGAGGCTGAAGGGCTTAGACGAAGTGGCCTTGGACGTCTTAAGCGCTCTTATGGTAGGGCGCCACGTAGTGCTCGTAGGCCCCGTGGGGGTGGGCAAAACCACGTTGGCCGAGGCCGTGGCGGAGATATTAAGCCTCGGGGATCCGCCCTACGTCGAAGTCGCCTGCCACAGCCACATGACCGCCGTGGATTTAACCGGCGATATAGATATCGCCGTGGTCCTTCAGGCGGGATTAGATCACCCGCTCGCCTATATACCCGGCCCCCTAGTCGAGGCCCACGGCCGTATATTGGTGCTGGACGAAATAAATAGGCTAAACCCCTACAGCCAAGCCGCCCTATTGCAGGCGCTACAAGAGCACTACGTAGTTGTGAGGGGGTACCGCATCAGGAGCGACTTCGCCATGATCGGGACGGCGAATCCCAGCGAATACGAGGGCGTCTACGAGCTCTCCGAGGCCTTAGCCGACAGAGTTAAGTTCGTCGAGATGGACTACCCCAGCGCCGATGTGTTAAGGGCTGTGCTCAAGTGGCGCGTTGAGGAGGCCTTGAGGCATATCGGCGTGGAGGTGCCGGATTACGTCATAGAGCTAGCCGCCAAGTTCGCAGAGAATTTAAGAGAGGCCGGCGCGCCGGCCTCTATACGCGCCCTCACGTATTCAATAGCCGGCGCAATAGCCAAAAGCTGGGCTAAGGGAGGGGATATATCGCTTAGCGAGCTCAAAAGGCAGATAAGGGCGAATTTCTCAAGGCAGTTGAGACGCGACGACGCCGACGAAATAATAGATAGGGCGCTTTTAAAAGCCGCCAATGGATAAGCTAATAGATATAGCGATAGAAATATATGAATGTTTATCTAAAGACCCAGAGTTATATCCCCTGGATCTATACGTAGTTATATTTACGCTGTGGCGGATTTCCTAGTAAGAGCCCAGATGGGCCAGGGCGACGACTTATTTATTAGGGTCTTCGCCCAAAACTTAAAGGGCTCATTGAAGATACGCGAGGGAAGCTTGAGCGACGTCTTAAGGGACGCAGTCAAGTGCGCAGAGGCGTCCGCAGACCTCTACCGCGTTGCGCCGACGCCCATGGGCGTCGGCGTGGATAAAGATAGGGCGCCCCATCTAGCACAAATAATAAATAGATATATAGATAAATATAGTAATCCTAAAGAGAAATATTTAATAGCAAAAAGGTTATTCGGGGAGAGAAAACTAGAGAAATATTATAATATACCATATGAGGTTTGGATCAGCGAGGCCGACCTATTTAAGTCCTCTATAGCATACTTAAGGCCTTATACCCCCGGCGCGCCCCCCGCGACATAGACTTGCTCTCGACCTCGCGCAACTTCGCGCGCAAGCTGGCATTGAGAAGGCCCCTCTCCGACTCGGACATAGTGTTGAGAGAATATAGGAAGAGCCGCGGGGGCGGCTTCGCAATATGCCTAGACGTATCAGGCAGCATGAAGGAGTACGTGGGCAACGCCACGAAGCTACAGATAGCTCTGGGCTCGATAGCGCGCTATATAGATCGCTTGAGGGGCGAAGACGCAGAGCTCTCCTTAATCTTATTTAACGCCGAGGCCGATATATTGTGGGCGCCCTACTCGGTGGCGGCGTACGGCGAATATATGAAGGCTCTTCTGCCCTACGTCTTCCCGGCGGGCGGCACCGATTTGGCTGCGGCGCTTAAACTCGTCGCCGAGGAGGACCTAGGCGGCGAGATCCTCATAATATCTGATGGGCGCACCGCCGATCCGGACGCCGCCTTAGAGCACGCGGGAAGAGTTAGAGGGCGCATCCACGCGTTCACTATGGAGGATAGCCCTGTGTTGAAGAGAATAACGGCGCTGAGGGGCGGGGCTTATCGAATACTTACGGGCTACCCTCAGTAGATTAAAATAACTACAGCAGATTTAACCTGGCGGCCTATGCATTAGGTGTCTTGCTACGCCACTTCGCAAGAGCTATCGTGCCTGTTCCCTTATCTGGAGAGAGCCGGCGAGTACCTCTATGCGCGGGGCTTCACCCTAGAGGCGGCCCTAGAGAACGACGGCTTAGTGGAGAGGGCGCTGGAGATCGCTAGGGGCGCGATGAAGGGGAGGAAGAGGCCTTTATTCTGCGCTAAGGACTTCGAAGAGGAGGCGGCCGCCGCTAGGCTCGCGCTTTATATAATCGCCGCGTCGGGGAACCAATACGCAATTAGGAGGTTCGCGGACAGGGAGAGCAAGCTCTTCACCGCACGGCTACGCGGCGTCCCGGGGCTACAAGCCCCGGAGTGCAAGGCGTCGATAGCGGCCGACTTAGGCGTGAGGGCTAGGCCGAGCAGAGAGGTGGTTAAGGGAAGCATCTTAGCGGTCTATTTCCCTCTCGCGGTTTGGTGGACCCACTACTTAAGGTACGCCCCGCAAGAGCCCGATTGGGCCATGATAAATAGGCCGGTCGTGAAGGGGTGGGTGCTGATTAGAGTAGACGACTTCGAGCGCTTGTTGGAGGAGGCCTACGAGAGGCGGGTGCTGGCGTTGGCCTCTAGGGAGGACATAGGCTATATCTCGGGCCAATTGGCCAAGAGGCCGGAGGTGGCCGAGCTCTTAGCCGAGCTCAGAGCGTATAGGCCCGTGGCCGTCAAGGCCTCCGTCCCCGGCGCGCATCCGCCCTGCATGCAAGCCATCATGGACGCCATAAAGCGCGGCGAAAACACGCCCCACGTAGCCCGCTTCGCTATAGCGACCTATCTGCTCAAGAGGGGCTGGGGGGTGGACGAGGTGGTGGACTTATTCCGCTCGTCGCCTGACTTCAACGAGAAAATAACGCGGTATCAAGTGCAACACATAGCTGGACAAGTAGGCGGGCGTAAGGAGTACTCCGTGCCCAGCTGCGAGACGATGAACTCGTGGGGCCTCTGCCCCACAAATCTAGGATGCGGAGTGAAGAACCCGATACAATATGGCAGAAGAGCTGGCGCGGTTGCTAAGGAGAATAGGGCTTGAGAAAATTCTGGAGTTGGAGGAGAGGGACCCGCAATACCTAGCCATTTGTAAGCTGTGTAAAGCCGGTATAGGCGAGGGCGAGGTCGCCAGGCTGGCCATGTTGAACGCGTTGGTGAGCTACAGATTGACTGGCAGGGGCGAGGAGCACTGGGGCTTCTTCGCAGACTATTTCGCTAGGAGGAGGCCCAGCGATATCTGCAGAGCGTTTTCTGAGTATATAGCCGCTAGCCCCTACCTAGCGTTGAATAGGCGGGCTCGGCTCTCGCGGGCCGCAAAGGCGTGCAGATATATCCCCAATATAGAGGATCTGAGGCGCGCGTGGGACGACCTCGCGGGGATCCTGGGCTCGGATAAAAACGCGAAGACGATAGTGTTCGCGATAAAGATCTTGAACTACGTCTATATGTGTTGTAGGGGAGTAAAGCGCCCTCTCCCCAAAGAGGTGCCCATACCGGTGGACTACAGAGTGGCTAGGTTGACCAGCTGCATGGGCCTCATAAATGCGGGGCCGGAAGAGGCGATGAGGCGTAGCGAGGAGGTGCAGAGGATTTGGAGCCGTATAGCTGAGGAGAGCGGCGTGCCGCCGTTGCACATAGACACTTTGCTATGGCTCGCCGGAAGAGTAATCCTATACGGCGATAGGCCCTACGATATACCCCCTGAGTTCTTAGCCTTTGTAAAGAGATTTTGCAAGAGCTAGCGCCCTCCCCTCTATCTCCTTAAGGCCCCGCGGCGGCTTTATGGGCTTCGCCAACTCTACGTAGTCGCCCTCGATCCTCAGAAAACCGCCCTCCGCCAGGCGTTTAACTATCGTAGACGCCGTGCCCTCGCCGGCCCAAAACGACACCGCCCTATACGTGCGCCAGTGCTTAGCCTTAATTCTGCCGCCCCTAAGCGCCAGCTCCTCCAGCATTAGGAGGGCGAGCTCTGATAGGACCCTCCTCTCATCCACACCGCTCATAACGTCCCGTGGAGAGGTCTATTTCAACGCAGTTCTCGTCGAGCCGGCCTTGGAAGAGCGGCACGTTGGCGAGCACGGCGGCGGTTATCAGCATTAGGTCCGTCCTCTCGGCCACTATGGCCAGGGGCGCCAGCCCCTTAGATGCGACGTGCCACAACACATAGGGGCCCACCGTGGAGCCCCTCACGTACGGCAAAGCCAATATCTTGCCCGATATCCTCACGCCCTGTATCTCGCCGGTATCGGGGTTGAGATCCCCCAGAAACGATATGGGGCCCATCTTGACCACCTCGCCCTTAACCACGCCGTTGCCCCTAACTACGGGCTTAAGAGTAGGCATAGTCTATGCACTTGAGGGTCTCGCAGGGCACGGCCCTAACGCCGTGTAGCCTAGGTATATAGTATATGGACTTAAGGGAATCCGTCGCTATGGTCTTAAACCTCCTAGTATACGGCGAGACCACGAGGCAAGAGCCGGCGAATATATAGATGTTCCTCTCCCTCAACTCCTCGGCGATGGCTCTCACAGCCTCGTATACGCCCGGCGATGTGGAGATATAGATGGGCTTTTTAGCGGGGCCCCTGCCCCTCACCATCTCTATTATTCTTAAGAGCATCTCGGCGTCTAGATGGGGGCAACCTATATATACGGCGTCGGGCTCCCCGGCCTCCGATAAATAACGCGAGAGGTCCGCCTCCGACACGTCCAGCTTATCTCGAACGTCCGCCAACCTATTGTAGAGCTCCCAGTTGGGCGTCGCGCCCTCTATCACCGCGAATATTATAGACGAAAACGTGGAGAGCGCAGCGGCGAACTCCCGCCTAGCCTCCTCTGAGACGAACGCCGGGCCTATTACGTAGGGTATGCCGGAGCCCAAGCTCTCCCCTATGTACGCGCCCAGCAGGCCCGCCCTAAGCGCGTCTAGCTCTAGCCTGGCCTTTACTAAGGCCGTGGGCCTTCTGCCCTCCAGCCTATACATCTCAGTCCTAGGCGCGAAGCCCGCCACGGCGGCTAATAGGGCTAGGGGGCCTGGGTTTTTGTCGGACCACGCATCCCTAAATGTGTTGATGTAGGTGATAGCGTTGGACTCAGCCCAGGCGTGCATCGTGCGCGGCCTAGTCTTGATAAACTCATAGGGCGCGCAGGTAGAGATAGGGGAGATGCCCATTTTGATAAACGAGCTTATGACCCTCCTCTGCCCCGCCGCGAATTCAGGGGACGCGCCCAGGATTGAGGTCAAGTCGATGCCCGCGGGGTTTGAGGTTGTGAAGACGGAGACTTTCGCCCCCCACTCAGCCAGTTGTTCTATAAACCTAACGCCGTATTCGCCCAGCGTTAGATAAGATACACCGGAGACATGCGCCGTCTCCACCTCCACAACCTCGCCCTCGGACACGGCGTCGGCTATCTTCCTCACAGCCTCTACAGCGTACTCCCTACCCCTCATGGTATCCTAGCCCGCTCGAATAGCTTGGGGTCTTTATCTAGGGGCCTCGTGGCGTCTACGCCTACCTTATACGTGAGCCCCTCCTCGTTTAAGGCCATGGGGTCTAGGGTGGAGCCCCTGGCGTAAGGGATTACTACTAGGCCTCTGTCGGCCCTAAACCTCGTCGCTATGGCCCACTCGACCTCGTAGGGGTCTTCGGGATCTATATCCTCGTCGACTACGACAACGTGTTTTAGGCTTGGGTGAGCCGCGAAGGCCGCCATTATGGCGTTTTTGGCGTCCCCCTCCACGTTCTTCCTTATCGATATAACCGCGTGCATCCAACCGAAGCCGCCCTTAGTCAGCCTGACCTTAACCACCTTGGGCACCACCGATGACACAGAGCGCCATATACGCGCCTCTTTCTCAAAGCCCATCAACAACATATGCTCCGAGCCCGCCGGCAATATGTAGTTAACTATGGGCGAACCCCTCAGCACGTATATTTTATCCACAGCCACGACGGGCTGGCGCCGCACTAGGTCGTACGTCCCCACGACGTCTACGTAGGGCCCCTCCTCGGCCATCTCGCCCGTAAGCCTCCCCACGATAATAACCGAGGACAAGAAGGGCGCCGGCAAGCCGTTGTCTAGGTAAATCGACTTTAAGCCGCCCATAAGCCTAGAGGCGACCTCTAGCTCGAACACGCCGTAGGGCGGCGAGGAGGCCGACGCCAATAAGACCGCTGGATGCACCCCCCACACCACCGCCACCGGCACCTCCCCGCCCAGCTCCCGCCATTTACGGTATATAGAATACAGATGTCTCGGCACAATTCTCACAACCGCCTTATTACGGCTCAGCGGAGTGAACCTATGTATAGAGGCGTTTAGGGCGCCGTCGGGCGACTTAGCTATTATAATCGCCGAGGTTAAATAAGGGGCGGCCTCCTTTTCGTAATATTTAACCGCCGGCAACTCGAGGAGCGAGTCCAGCTCCCTATACTCGTCGGCCCACGAAGACACGAAGTCCAGCTTAAGCGGGGCGTCCTCGGCGTTTAGCAAAGCCCTGTAGGCTTCCTCGTCCCTAGACGCGCCCAAGAGGCGCAACAGCTTGGCCCTTGTGTCGACTAGATTGCCTACGCCGGTGAACCCCGGCCCCACGTCCTTAAATAACGGCGTAGCGACGCCCTCGGTCTCCCTTAAGGCCTTCGCTATGGCGAACTCCCCATACGGCGGCTCGTAGCGCCTTATATCCCTGAGGCCTTCGACATAGGCCCAAAGCGACACTGGGTCGCCCTCTGCTTACTATAAAAATACACGCGTTAAATTTTTAAGGGCTCCCTCCGTGGGGCCCTATGTCTGAGGGAGAGGAGTGGAACTTTCCAGAGGATTGGGAATATGCGGGAGGAGTCCCTGAGCGTACGCTGAAGGTCAGAGCCAAGTGCCCCAAGTGCGGCCACACGTTTGAGGTAGAGATAGGCGAGAGCTGGTACAACATGGGCTTCAGCATAACGTGTCCTAAATGCGGCTATCAATTCCCTATAAATATGTACGGCCAAATAGTCGGCGAGGTCAAGCCGCAGAAAAAGGCCGCCAAAAAATAATTTTTGGGGATAACCTCAATATCCCGTAAATATTAGGCGTTCTACGTAGCGTCTTATTTAGCGCTAGGGGCGCCCTACGCTATGGAGCCGATAAAGAAGATCGAGGAGGGGCTAAAGGAGCTCTACTCGGCCAACGTAGGCAAGGTGGAGCGCGAGCCGGACGTGGACATATATGAACAAGGCGACAACCTATTGATATTGGTCGATTTACCTGGCTTCAGAAAAGAGTCTATTAAGGTCAAGTTATTTGAACACGCCGTAGAGATCTCAGCGTTGCCCAACTCGGACGTGCCTGGGCGGGCCGTGTTGAGAGAGCGCGCCGCCAATTTCCCCATACAGAGGCGTATAGAGTTGCCCTTTAGGCTGAGGGTGGAGACCGCTAGGGCTATATATAAAGACGGCGTCTTGCAGATATCCGCTGTAAAAGCCGGCGAGCTCGGGTCGGCTGAGCTGAAGATAGATTAAATTTTAGCCCACCTAAAGCCTATCAGTGCAACTTCGTTGCTCGGTTTTAAGACGGTCGCCAAGGTGAAGGTCTTACGCACTGAATGGGATAGCCGCCCCCCACGCGCTATATCCGTTGCGCTGATGCCTCTATCCGGCTCCAGGAACACCACGACCATGGGCGCGTGGTCTATGCCCGGGCCTTTCTCATAGACCGAGAACAACGCGCCGAACTTTAAACCTGATTTGACTATATATCCTAACTCTCTAAAATATTTATATATTAAATATATATCATCAAAATTTTTTATATTTTTTCTTCCAATTTCTCTTAATTCATCTATTTCTAGTTTCTTAGAGTCGTCGAAAATCTCGAGGACGCCCTTCTCGGCTAAATAAAGCGATTCATATAAGGATAGTATAAGCGGCGACTCCATCTCGTCTACTTCCTCAAGCTTAACCTTATCCTTGCCCAGGAATTTGCCGTAGAACCCGCTCTTATAAAGCCGGCGCGCGTCCTCTACGTCTTCGATTAAGACGGCAAGACCTCTTAAGCGTCCCTTCATTTAGTTCTCCTAACCGTTACGACGGTGCCCTCAGCTATGCCGAGGACCCTTAAATCCTCCGGGTTGGCCCAAACCTCTTGTTGCGGCGTCTTCTCGTCGGCCATCGCCAAGAAAGTCCTCTTCTTCTCGCCCTCGACGACCTCGAGCTCGCCCGGCGAGCCCATCTCCTCGTAGACGGCCTTATTCAGCCTAACAGAGCCCTTGGCCACATCCTCGACGCCCTTTATCCTAAGTCTCCTCTCCCCCCTCGCCTCCTTCTTCTCCTCCTTCTGGGGCTTTAAGTAGGGCGGCACAATAACCCTTCTGCCCCGCTCGATCTCGCCCATATAGGCCTTAACGCCGATTTATTTAAGCCTTAAAGGGCGTTGCGCCTAGGCGTGAGGAGGCCTCGTCGAAGGGCGTAGACGACCTTATAGCTATGGCGAAGTCGACCACTTTCTCCAGGGCGAGCCTCACCTGCCTCCTAGTGTCCCTATCCCTTATGGTGACTGTGGAGTCCTTGGGGGTTTGCTCGTCTATAGTGACCGCGATGGGAACGCCTATTTCGTCGCAGCTGGCGTATCTGCTGCCGATCGTCCCCTCGTCGTCGTATATGGCGGCTACCCCAGCCCTCCACAGGGCCCGGGCCAGCCGGCGCCCCTCCTCGACGTATTGAGGGCGTTTAACGATGGGCAAGACGCAGGCGGTTATGGGGGCTATATCCGGCGGCAACTTGAGGTAGCGCCGCTCGCCCTCCACGACTACGGAGCTCTCCAACACCACATATAGAATTCTGTCGAGGCCGAAGGACGGCTCAATTACGTGCGGTATGAATTTCTCTACGTCGGTCCTCCGCCTCTCCCTCTTAATATAGACCATGTCGCGCGTTATGAAGAACCCCTCGACGTCTACAGAATCGGCGCCGCTCGAAAGGGCCGAGGCGACGGCGCCCTGGCGGCGTTGTATAGCCCTTATGACGTCCCCCATCTTATCCCCGTACTTAGCCCTTATGGCGGCCGGGTTGGGATACACCCTGACCTCCTCCACCTCCTTAGGCTGTTTAAGCCTTCTCTCCAAGAACATCTCTTGTCCGCTGAAGTGGGCATGCCTAGATAAATCGTAGTCGGTCCTATACGCGTGGCCCGATACCTCGACCCAGCCGAACCTCTCTGTAAACGCCATCTGGTCGTAGACGGTCGCCGCGTAGTGGGCCCTCTCGTGGGGCAGCTTAGCTACGAACTTCTGCCTATCAGGCGCCACGCCCATCTCGGCCAAGAACTTGACCGAGAGCGCCATGAAGAACGCCATCCACTCGTTGGCGTACCCCTTGGCCGCGACTTGGCTGGGGGACAGCCAGAGGGGGTCTTGCGAGCCCCTGGCGACTAGCTCCTCGGGGACTATCGGTATCTCCACGCCCTCGACCTCCGAGAGGTAGGGACAGGAGGGGTTGGCTGGGTCGAAGAAGAGCTCTATCTCCATCTGCGAGAACTCGCGTAGCCTTATAAGGCCTTGGCGAGGCGAGATCTCGTTCCTGCCCACGCGGCCTATTTGCGCTACGCCGAAGGGCACCTTGCGCCCTACGTAGTCAGCTAGGCGCGGGAACGCCACGAACATGCCCTGCGCGGTCTCGGGCCTTAAGTAGCCGGCCTCTGTGCTGTAGGGCCCTATGGTGGTCTTAAAGAGCAAGTTGAACCGCTCGGCCTTGCCTAGAGGGCCTCCACAGTTTGGGCACTTAATGCCGTACTTAGCCACTATTTCGTCGAGCTGCTCGCCGGAAAGGCCCTCTAGGCTTAACTTGATCCCCCTCTTGCTCAGCTCTTCGTCTATTAAGTGGTCGGCCCTATACTTCCTGCCGCATTTCTGGCACGTTATCACATAGTCCGTGAAATGCTCTAGATGGCCCGAGGCCCTAAAGACGGGCTCCGGCATTATCACCGGGGTCTCCACCTCTATAATTACGTCTTGATATGGCTCTATGAATATCTTACGCCATTTCGCTATTATATTACGCCTCATGGCTACTCCTAGGGGGCCGTAGTCGTAGAAGCCGCCCACGCCGCCGTAGATCTCAAAAGAGGGCCAGTAAAAGCCCCTCCTAGCCGCTATATCCGCCACCACCTCGCTCCTAGACACATAGGGGCGGAAACCTTCAATATATAAAGCCTAGATGCCCCTATGCGGGCTTGTAGAGAGGGCGAAGTAAAGCTGATCGGGGCGCCTATGGAGGACACGTTGTCCTTTAAGCCGGGCGCTAGGTTCGGCCCGTCTAAAATACGCCAAATATTGCCGTTTCTAGAGTACACTACTCAGTTCGGTAACGCCGCCATCCCGTGCGATTTAGGCGACGTAGACCTCCTCCAAGGCATGCCCCTAGAGAACTTAGCCCGCATAGAGGCGCTTTTGAGGAAGGCGGGGCCTCCCTGGGTTATGATAGGCGGGGAGCACACGGCCACGTTGGCGGCGCTTAGGGCGCTCAGGCCGAAGACCTATATCCATATAGACGCGCATATGGATACCAGAGACGAGTGGCCCCCCAAACAGAAGATATCCCACGCGACGTTCGTGAGGAGGGCCGTGGAGGAGCTGGGGATCTACGTAATATATATAGCTGTGAGGGCCTATGACGATGAGGAGAGGGCCTTCGCCGAGGAGATGGGCTTCCCCGTAGTCGACGGAAATAGGAGGATCTCCAGGCGCCAAGTCCTAGACGCTCTCTCCACCGCCACGCGGCCGGCCTACATATCGCTGGACGTAGACGTGATGGATCCGGCCGAGATGCCGGCTGTGGGCACGCCCGAGGCCGGCGGGTTAACCTATAGGGAGCTGGAGGGCGTATTCGTCGACGCGCTCCTCGTAGCGAGGCCTTTAGCCGTAGACTTAATGGAGTTCTCGCCGCCCAACGACGTGTCGGATATAGGCGCCACGAGGGTGGCTAGGTTGTTGCTGACGGCGGCTAAAATATTCGGCCCGCGCTAATGCGCCGGCCCCAAGCTCCTATATGGCCGGTATCCTCTTAACCATAGGGGAGCGCACCTTCAGGATTATTTTGTAGTTGCAATAGGGACATCGTATGCCCGGCAATATCTCCATCTCGCTCTTAGAAAACGTCCTGCCGCACCTCATACACATATAGATCTTCCTCTCGCCGCCCTCAACGCCGCCTTCAACTGGCTCGCCCCCAGGCTCGCCGCCTAACTCGACGTCTTCGCGCTCGGGCTCCTCGGCCACGCCTCCGCCAAGCCTAACCTATTTAAGTGTTTTCATAGAGCGCTTGGATCCTCTCCACGCCCCCTATCTCGTCCACGAGCTGCGCGACCGAGGGCGGCACCAGGCTTCTCCACTCGGCCGAGCCCGACGCTATTAGTTGCCTTATGAACCTACCGGAGAGGCGGTCGCGGTCGAAGAAGGGGTGGCTTTGAGTCTTTATGCCGTAATAGGCTAAGGCGGCCCGCACATAGCCGTTATTCGAAAACGCGATATCGAAGCGGGGGCACCAATGCCTTATTAAGGCTCCCCAAAGGCTAGAGGAGCCGTCTGTGTCGGGCACGGCGCAGAGGGCGAACCTATTCCCGAAAGTCCTCAGAAACATCTCCATGCGCTCTCCCGCCGTGAAGGGGTTGTCCTTAGTAACGCCCTTATCCGCCGATCCTATTATCACCAAGATATCTCCGTAGCTTTGGGAGAGCCACTCAAGCACCTTGACGTGGCCCCAATGTAAGGGCTGGAATCTGCCTATAAATGCAACTCTCATGACGCGGCAAACCCGGCTATTTTTAAGCAAGGCGCTCAGCCAGTATGCCTCATCTTCACCGCCTAAGCCGCGAGCTACGTCATCACCACCGCCTTAATGTACATACATTAAAAAAGGATGGCGTTAACCAGCCTAGGAAGGCCCGGCCTATGCCCGACCAAGGCAACTTACTAGAGCCCATACAACGCCAGCAAGATCTCGGGCAAGCGCCAATGCGTCGTAGAGACCGCGCTGCTCACCAAGCGAAATTTTTAAAATCACTATAGACATAGGTCTAGGGGCCGTAGTCTAGCCTGGTAGGACTGGGGCCATATCGTTGGCGGCCCCACTAAGGCGCGGCTTGGGCCCGCGAGGACCCGGGTTCAAATCCCGGCGGCCCCACTATTTCTCCGCGACCTAGTATACATCGTTGCTGGAGCCCAGCCCGGTCGTTAGCATAGCCGTA
>JZWT01000060.1 GCA_000960885.1 Thermoproteus sp. AZ2
CCTCGGGGCCTTTAACGCAGTTCGCCAACGCCTCGTTGAGCTGCGCCGCCTACATCCCGCCGCACTCCAACTCCACCTGCGTAATACCGGCCCAAGTATCCCCCGCGGCCTCAGCCGGTAGCTACACGGTGGGCCTCAACGTGACCTACACGGACTTGACTAACAACGCCACTGTCTCCTTCCAGAAGAACGCGACCATATACGTGCTCGGCTCTGTTGACTTCAACCTAGCCCTAGTGCCGCAAGGCCCCGTGGTGCCGGGGATACCGGCCTACTTCCAGCTAGTCATATCCACCGGCGGCACGGCGCAGCCCCTCAACGTCACCATAACGCCCCTCAATACGTCTACGATCTCGATCCTCTCGCCTAAGCGCGTGAAGCTGCCTGTACTGACGCAGGCGCAGATACCCATAGAGGCGGTCGTGGGCTCCTACGGCTCAATCGCCGCCTCCTTTAAGATATGCTACTTTAACGGCCTATGCCTAATTAAAAACGCCACGCTCTACCTCCCGTACCCCAACTTGGCCATCAACGTGTTTCAAAACCCGCCGTGGGCTTACCCCGGCTCGATAATACAGCTGATGGTCGTCTTAGCCAGCAACCAGCCCGTGGGGCCTCTCGACGTCTCTATAGAGGCGCCTGGGCTAGAGGTGTTGGAGGGCGGCGAGATGCATCTGCCGGGCCTAGCCGCGGGTATGCCCGTGAACTTCACGGCCGTCGTAGAGGTCCCCTCCACGGCATCGCCCGGGACCTACCCAATAGTGATTAGGGCGGGCAACTACAGCGAGGTCTACGAGCTGTCGGTAGACCCCTCAGCCCTAAGCGTAAACGTATACGCCAACCCGCCCGTCGCCTACCCCGGCTCAGTGGTGCAGGTGTCGACCGTGCTCTCCTCGATCGCGGCGCTGAGGGGCGTAAACGTCTCGGTCTCCACGCCGCTTGAGGTCCTCGAGGGATCGTCGTTCTATCTGCCCCTCCTGCCCTCGGGCTCGCCCATAACCCTAACCTCCGTGGTGAAGGTGCCCGACAATATAACGCCGGGCATCTACCCGATCTACATCTCGGTGAACGGCGAGACCTACACAGCCTACGTCCACGTGGAGTCCGGACAAATAGTGGTGCAGGGGGTTGCCCTAGAGCCGCCGGAGGTCATCGCCGGCGGGCCTCTGCCCTACATAAAGGCCGTCGTCTCGCTGGTCAACACCGGCCTAGTCCCGGCGCGCGGCGTAGTGGTCTCGTTGTCGGGCGCGCCCGTCATCGGCAACTCGACCGTGGACTTGGGCGTCCTCCCGCCCGGCCAGCCCGTCCAAATCCCGTTCCTCATAAACGCCTCGGCGCTTGGACCCGGCGAGAGCGTGGTCGCGGCTCAAGTGTCCTGGCTGGGCGGCTCCGCCTCAGCCTCGTCGACGCTCACGGTCTTGCCCAAGGCCGACCTAGCGGTCAGCTACAGCGTCGAGGGCGCCACGCCGGGCTCGACGGCCGTGTTGACCCTAACGATAGAGAATAAGGGCCCCGTCGAGGCCAAGATGGTGACGCTCCAGTGGACCCCCAACCAAGTGTTCCAGATACACACGCCGTCATCCTCGACGCCCACGGCCACGCTGTTGGAGTCTGGGATGAGGGTCCTCGGCGATATTGGGCCAGGCCAAAGCGTCAGCACGACCTACCTCCTCGACGTCTCGGACAAGGTGCCGCCCGGCGTGTACTACGCCACGATAGTCATCGAGTGGAACGAGACCGGCTCGCCCGTGCCCGCCGTCGAGACGATACAAGTGCCGATACAAGTCTCGTCCTCGATAAATTGGCTAGAGGTGGGGCCGGCGATAGCGGCGGTGGTAGTAGTGGCGGCGGGGGTCGCCCTCTACCTCTCTAGGCGGCGTAAGTGATGGAGGAGTTCGACGTAAGGTACGCTTGGCGCGCCACCGTAATTTTGGCCTCCATAGCCCTAATGGTCATGTATACGGAGGGGATGTTGATGCCTTCGCTCCCCACTATCCAAGACGAGTTCGGCATAACTGCAGCTGAAGCCTCTTGGATCCTCTCAATATATACGATCACCGGGACGGTCGCGGCGGCGGTCTTCGGCAAGCTCGGCGACATCTACGGGAAGAAGAGGGTCTTAACCGTCGTGATCTTCATCTACGCGGTTGCGGTCACCTTCACCGGCTACGCGCCCACGTTTCCCCTATTGCTGGTGGCGAGGGCGATACAGGGCGTGGGCATGGCCATGTTCCC
This sequence comes from Thermoproteus sp. AZ2, assembly GCA_000960885.1. Taxonomy (GTDB): domain Archaea; phylum Thermoproteota; class Thermoprotei; order Thermoproteales; family Thermoproteaceae; genus Thermoproteus. Next base: position 2,236 of record JZWT01000060.1, read on the forward strand.
GCTGGCGTTTTCGCTGATCAGGGAGGAGTTCCCGCCCAGAATGGTCCCCGTGGCGCAAGGCCTCCTCAGCGCAATGTTCGGCATAGGCATAATAATTTCGCTCCCCCTGGGCGCTTGGATATCCCAGACCTACGGCTGGCGCGTGACCTACCACACGGCGACGCCCATAGCGCTCCTCGTGGCCTTCTCCGTCTTGTTGTTTATTAGGGAGAGCAGATTTAGGGCCCCGTCGTCGGTGAACTGGATCAGCACGGCCCTATTCGCGGCCTTCGCGGTGTCCCTAATAATAGCCCTAACCGAGGCGCCCACCTGGGGCTGGGGCGACCCCAAGACGCTGTCGCTCTTCGCCCTATCCTTCGCCTCCCTCACCTCCTTTATCTTAAATGAGGCATCGTCTAAGGAGCCCTTCCTCCCCCGCTCCGTGATGAACCTAAACGTGACCGCGGCGAACGCTGTCCTGTCCATAGTGTCCCTCGCCATGTTTATGTCGTTCAACTCCCTAATATATATCTACGAGATGCCGCCCCCCTCCGGCTACGGGCTCAGCATACTCCAGACCGGCATATACGCGGTGCCCCCAGCCGTGGTCCAAATGATAATGGCCCCCCTCGCGGGGAGGATAATGGTTAGGGCCGGGAATAAAGCCGGTGGCCTTCGCGGGCCTCGCCGTCGCGGTGCTCGGAAACTTCCTCATAGCCTTCAACGTGAACAGGGGGCTCGCGGCGCTTATAGCGTCTACGGCCGTGGCCTTCGCGGGCATAGCGCTCTTGAACACCTCGCTGATAAGCCTAATAACCTTCTCGGTCCCCCGCGAAAGGCTAGGCCTAGCCACCGGGCTAAACACAGTGCTCAGGAACTTGGCGGGCTCCATAGGCCCGGCGGTCGCGGGGACCCTAATCACCACCTACACCAGCGCCGTGCTCTACGCGACGCCGCTGGGCTATACGTTCATCTCGCTCCCCTCCGCCGTAGCGTATAGGCTCTCGTTCTACATCGCAGCCGCGGCCTTCATAGCGGCGTTCGTGCCCCTAGCCATGGCCAAAGAGGTGATAAAGAGGGGCGAGGTAATATACACGGCTAATGCGCAAGATAAATAAAGATGGTGGAGAGGGGGCGTGGCCGTCTCCGTCTCCGCGGTTTTATCCAAAATAAGAGAGGAGGTCGCCGCGAAGGGCTCGCCGTGTTCAGCTGAGGCGGACCTAGAGCTCGCGGAAGACCTCTACCTCGCGGGCAGATTAGCTGTATTAAAGACCGAGGCGGGGACCAAATGCCTAGACATAGGCGAAGTCGCCGAGGCCTTGAGGGAGATAGCCGCGCCCGAGGCGTTGAGGCAAGAACAAGCCATGCCTCTCTCCCCTCCCTACATAGAGCTGTACGAGAGGGGGGACAAATATGTAGTCATGGGAGTGCACGAGGGCAAGGTCTATATGACTGAGTGGTCCGGCGTACTGCTCTGTTGTTCTTGGTCTATAAACATTGACTTAGAAAAATATAAAAGAATATATAAGATTCTATCTAATTATTTAGGGCTATGATAAATCAGATACTAAGCAAATTAGGGATAGAGCTAGATGATAAGGAGAAGAAATTGCTGTCCCTTCTGCTAGAGGAGGAGCCCGTAACGGCGTATAGGCTGGCCAGCGACGGCAAAATGCACTTCTCCTACGTCTATAAGAAGCTCGACCGCTTCGAGAGGGAGGAGTTGGTCACCTACTTCTGCGAGCCCGAGAGCGGCAGGAAGCTCTACTACGCCATGCCCAAAGGGGTTATAACCGCTATGGCCTACGGCTTATCGAGCCAAAGGCTCCTAGTCGAGAAGCTCAAGAATAAGTGGGGCCTCAGCGAGTTGGGGCAAGACGACGTCTTGGAGCTGGTCGGCCTCTTGGCGCAAGTATATAGGCCCGGTTTCCCTATAAACGACATTGTTATGACATCATATTATTTATATATAAAATATTTATCTGGAGAAATAACTATAGATATTAAACATAAAAATATTTTAAATATATTATTTAGGAGGGCCTTAGAGGCCTTCATGGGCCTATTAGGCGAAGACTGCATAGAGAGGTGCAAGGCCGAGATCGCGTCCCGGGACTTCTTCTCGCGGTGAGGCGCGTCGGCGTATGCGCAGATGATATTTAAATAGCGGGGCTTTGCTCCTCATATGAGCGCCGAGGAGAGAATTTTCCGCGCCCTCGCGGATCCCAAAAGGCAAGAGGCCCTCGCCTCCCTCATAGAGAACATCGGAGAGATAAAGGAGGTTGTGGACGTCCTGCTGGAGTTAAAGCGCAACGGCGTAATAGAGGACTTGGCCAATATCTTAGGCGCGTTGAAGGCCTTGACCGAGGACCTCCTCACCAGCAGAGACTTCGCAGAGAAGCTAGCCGGCGCCCTCGAGGCCGCCTCAGCCCTCTCGGCCATTACGCAGAACCCCAAGGCCCTAGGCTGTCTATCCTCAGCCGTCGCCCAAGCCGGCGCGGAGAGACAAGTCGGGATATACGGGCTATTGGCGGCCCTACGCGACCCCGACGTCCAACGGGGCTTAGGCTATTTAACTTCGATCCTCAAGAGCCTGGGGTCTTGCATGGCCCCTAGGCGTTAGCTGCGGGAAGGGCCTAGGTAGGCCTAAAATATTGCGACTACGCGCGGCCAGCGCCCTCTACAGCACAATACTTCTACGGCGGTCGCCTCTCCGCGAATGCGCAACGCCGAAAGACAACTCGACGGTAGGGCCTTACTACGCGAGGGGGAACATGAGGAGGGCTCGGCCTTGCCGCGCCCTCGCCAGCGGGGGCGCGGCTATATATTTTTATAGGCGTTTACCCTATACGCCAAATGATTGAGGCCCTCCGCAGGGCCGTTGGGGATGTCTTGGGCGTGTACGACGCGCCGGATTGGCTCGCCGCAGAGCTCCTCGGCGATTTGGGGGGTTGGCGGGGTTTCGACGAGGCGTTGATTAGGCGGCTCGTGGAGCTCAACTCGGCCAAGCTCTGGGGCGTCCTCCAGCGCAATTTAGAGGCCTATAGGCCGGGCAGGGGCGGCGTTAGGAGGGCCGCGCCGTATTTAGTGGCCGAGCTCATAGAGGCACGCGGCGTGGAGCCCGCCTTCATTAGGCTGGGTAGCCTCAGCGTCCCCGCGGTGCCTAGGGGGAGGGGGCTCTACACGCCGGTGATCCCCGTCGTCGAGGCCAAGAGGCCTCTCCTATACGCCTTGTCTTCGCTCTCTAAGTGGGCGGGCCGCTACGTCGTGGCGTCGGCGGTCGAGTCAGTGCCGGGGGTTAGGCTTGAGATAAGGCGCCTCAAGAGGCCGCCCTACTACTACGCCGTCGCCGAGGGCCTCTGGAGCGCCGTCGATAGGGCGGGCGCGCTTAGGGCTCCCCTCGATAAATCCGCCGCCCGCCTCTACGGCTTCTGGCGCGAGTACCGCTCCCGCGGCTTCTTGGTCTTGGCCGGGAGAGACGTGGGCGGGGTTAGGGTAGACGTGCTGGCCGTGGGCTTGGGGAAATACGGGGCCGTGGCGGGCGCAGGCCCGCGGAGGATGAATAGGCTGTCTAAGTTCCTAGACGCGGTCTACCGCGTCTGAGCCCTCGCAGCCCTTATCGCCTCTATCCTCTTCCTGTTCAGCTCCATGTGGAACCCAAGCTCCTCTATGCCGTACGCCTTAGCCGCCTCTAGGCCCCTCTTCACGAGCTCCTCCGCCTCGTCCAGCCTCTTGGCCGACACTAGGCTCTGGACTGTATAAACAATACATTCGACGAACTTCTCCCTAAACTCGAGGGCCTTCTCCTTATTCCCGGCCTTCTCGGCTGCCTGCATTAGCCTCTCCCACCTCTCGCAAGCCATGCCGTGGGGAAGCGGCGGGGATAAAAATATTTAGAGCGCCATCAACTGCGACTTCAGCTTGAGGAGCTTTGTGTATTCCTCGGCCAGCCCGAGCCTCTTGGCCCTCTGAGCCGCCCTCACGACGCGCTTGCTGAGCTTGGCCACGTAGTCCGGGTTCTTCACGACGAGGCCGGCCTGCAGCTTGCGGAGGTAGTCCTCTGCGTCTTCTATAGCCCTCTCCACCTCTTGGACCGCCAGCTCTGCCTCTAGGTCGTCTACGCCGTCGCCGCGGTCCGCGCCCCTCTCGACGCTGATGTTCAACACTATGGGCTCCACCAACACCCTCTTCTCCGGCCTCACGATGTTGTACTTGCCCATTAAATACCCCGCGATAAGGTAGCGGACAAGCTCCGAGACCCCTGCGAGCCCCTCCCTCCTCGCCAAATCCTCGAGCACCTTCTTGACCTTCTCGTGGACGCGGACAGAGACTATCGCCCCCTCCTTGTCGGGGGCTTTGAACAAGTCTTCGTAGGAGAGGTCGAACTGCTTCACGTCCATGCCTATTGGCGCCGCCCAATATAAAGCACCAGCCCTCAAAAAACTCCTATCTATGCGCCATGCCGCCAGTGAACGCCGCCCTTTTAAACCGCGAAGTTTATATGCCGAATCCGCCGGGCGCCTATGCTTGCCGAGATCGTCGTAGCCGTCGTCGAGGCGGCCCTAGCGGCCTTAGCGGCGGCGGGCCTCTACAGAGAAGCCCTTTTTTGGAGGGCCGAGGAGCGCTTCGAGGATTCGTGTAAGGAGGCGTACGTGGTGGTTCCGCTGAGGGGGGTCCACCCCGCGCTGGAGGAGAACCTAAAGGCCCTCGCCGCCGAGGGGCGGGCGCTCTTCGTAGTGGACGACGCCTCCGACCCCGCCTACCCCATAGCCGCGAGATACGGGGAGGTCATCGTGGCGGGCTCTAGGAGCAAGAGCGAGGCCTTGGCTAAAGGCCTTGAGGAGGCCCTCAGGCGCGGCGCAGACTGCGTCGTCTTTGCGGACGACGATATTAGGCCCGGCCCCCGCTGGCTCAAGGGCTTGACGGCGCCTTTGTCTAGGCACGAGGCGGCGACGACTTATAGGTGGTATGTGGGCGGGGGGCTGTGCACTAGGGCTAGGGCGGCCGTGAGCAACACAGCGTTCGCCGCAATGCAGGACCCCAGATCCCGCTTCCTCTGGGGCGGCTCGACCGCGCTTAGGAGAGACGTCGTGGAGAGGGGGAAGATAGCCGAGAGGTTGCCCCGCTATATAAGCGACGACTACGCCACTTACAGTGCCGTGAAGGAGATGGGGGGCTCTATATGGTTTTCGCGGGAGTCCATAGCGCCGACCCCGGACCCCGACTGCAGGTGGCGGGATATGTTTAGGTGGGCCGTGCGGCAAATTCTCATGGTCAAGTGGTACGCCAAGGCCGGCTGGCGCGTGGGGCTGGCCATATATACCTTGAACTTCGCCTTCGGCGTAGCCGCGCCCGCCGCGGGCCTCGCGCTGGGGATGCCCTTGTTGGCGCTCGGCTTCTCGATACCCCTCATAAACTTGGCGAAGGACTTCGTCAGGGCTAGGGGGGTTGAGGCGAGGGCCGGCGTGAGGACCCCCGCATCCCACGTGCTGGCCACTTGGCTCCTCGGCCACTTCGTGATACCTGCCGCCGTCTGGGCCTCGGCCTTCGTAAAATGCGTGGAGTGGCGCGGCAGGAGGATCTGCGAGGAGGACGCCAAGAGGCTGGCGGGGCAAAAGCCTTAAAGCCATAGCCATTAGGGGACATGGGGTGCGTAGGGGAGGAGGAGGCGGTTAAGGCGGCGCGCAGGGCCGCCCTCGGGGCCCTCGCCTCGTTGAGGCGGGGGGAGGCGATAGCGGTGAGGATAGGCGAGGACTGGCTCGTGGGATTCTACAAGGTCAAGCACAGCGGGTCTGAGACTAGGCTGGAGTTTAAGTGGGCCTACGTTGATTGCAAAGGCGTGGCGTTCGGCGAATTGCCGCAGGACGCCGCGGCGGCGCTGGAGAGCCTTCTGGGGGCCATCCCCGACATAATTAAGAGGAGTTGGAGTCCCGCTCAGGCGGAGTTAAAACTCAAAAGGCCTAGAGTTCACCTGGGCATGATTTTGGCAATTGACGTAGGCGCCACGTGGACTAGGGTAGAGCTCATAGACGAGTCGGGGAGAATAGCCAGGCGGGAGAAGTTCAGGACTGATATAAGCCCCGTCGAGACGGCCGCGCGCTTGGCCGAGGGCTGGCCCTTCGACGCAGTGGGCGTGGGCTCCATAGGGCCGATAGACATCAGGAGGGGGTGGGCTGCGGCGGCCCCCAACGCGCCGTCTCATAGCTTCCCCCTAGTGGACCCGCTCCGCAGATTCGGGAAGCCCATCTACGTGGCGAACGACACGGTGGCCGCGGCTTGGGGCGAATACGTCTTCGGGGGCTGGGGCGTGGACAACCTAGCCTACTTGACCATCTCGACTGGCGTAGGGGTCGGCGCCGTGGTCAACGGATGCCTCCTAATGGGCAAGGCGGGCAACGCCCACGAGCTGGGCCATATGCCCCTGAAATTCGACGCGGACTTCAAATGCGGCTGTGGAGGGGCGGGGCATTGGGAGGCCTTCGCGGGCGGCGCCAATATACCTAGGTATTTCAAGGCCTTCGCCGAGGCCCGGGGCCTAAAGGCGCCCGAGGTTAAATCGGCCGAGGACGTGTTTAAGCTATATAGGGAGGGGGACAAGGTAGCGGCCCTCTTCGTGGAGCAGTGGATAAGCGTAAACGCGGCGGGGATGGCGGCGATATCTGTGGCCTACGACCCAGAGGTGTTGGTGGTAGGGGGCTCCATAGCCCTCAGCCACTGGGACTTAATAGAGGCGGCGGCCGATTCGGCCAAGAGGTATCTGCCCGGCGGCGTGGATCCGCCGGCCGTGGTGAAGGCCAAGTTCGGCGACGACGAGGTGGCCGTGGGCGCGGCCGCGCTCGCCGTGAAGCCCCCAGAATCCCTCAAAAATTCGGGTACCCCCGCTAAGGCCCCCTCAAAGCTCCTTTTCGGTCTCCCGCCTCTTAACAGCGCGGTCGAAGACTATCCAGTTGTGGTACCACTGGGGGTTGGCGGCCTTTAGCTCGTTCAGGATAAGGCGCGTGAGGGTCTTCGCGTCCACCTCGCTGCCGGGTATTTGGCAGATGACTCGTAGCGCTATCCTCCTGGCGGCGGCCACGTCGGCGCCGGCCTTGAGCAAGCTGACGACGACTTTCTCGTAGATGAAGGGCTCCTTAGAGCCGTCGCGCTTCACGACCGTAATTCCTTCCCCGAACATAAGAAAACCGGGGGGAGCTTATATAAGCCTAGCGCCCGCTCAACGGGGGGAGGGGGGCGTCTGCCACGCCTCCCTAGCGCTGAGGGCCTTCTTCAATTCCTCGGACGTCATTCTCTTCCCGTTTTTAGCGAGCCAATTTGCCAAAGTCTCCACAAATACATCCGCGTTGTGGACCCCTATAACCTCAACTAAGGCCGGATAGAGGCGCCAGGGCTCGTTTACGATGAACCAGTCGAGCCCCTTCCCGTACCTCGACAAGAATCTATAGTGGAGGAGAGCTCTATACGATATATCCAGCGAAGAGTAGAACGCCAACAGCTCCTCCACTGTTATCATTATTGCTCCTCCCGCAATTCTATTATTTATGCCTTACGTTAGTGAAATATTTATTACAAGTTAAGTGGCGTGAAAGACCC
>JZWT01000061.1 GCA_000960885.1 Thermoproteus sp. AZ2
CTGCGCAACCCACCACGCCTTCGCCGGCTTAAGCGTCAACGTGCCCGAGACCTTAGTGGAGTTCCAGAAATTGACGCACAGCACAACGAAGTTCCTTCCCTCGTATCCATCCGGTGTGGTATAATAGGCAGGCACGGCCGAGACCTGCCTATGGAGCACATCCCAGAGCTCGGTGAAGCCCGACTTCTCGGCGACTTGCGGCGGCACTCCGCCCGAGGCCGTGTAGTTCTCCAGCCACCCGTAGTACGCCAAGCTGTAATTGCGCTGGACGACGTATACTAAGTATTCTCGCTCCAGCGAGGCGTTCAACGCGTCGAAGGCCGCAGACGCGGCCGCCCAATCCGGCGTAAAGGACAGGTTGAAGACGCGGCAGTAATAGGCGCTGGGCGGCGCTTGTAAATAGCTAATGTATTCTATCCCGTTCACCACGGTCTCGTTCAAGACCCCTGGCGTCGACCCGCCCTGCGCCGGCACTGAGACCGAGCTATTTCCTGCCCACCAGAACCCGTAGATGTATACATACTGCGGCACGGCGTTGTAGACCTCGATCACCTCGTAGGGCTCCTCGCTGACGACGCTACAAGTCGCGTTGGGCGGGGGCGGGCCGTAGTCCCAAACCAAGTACTTCTCCACTTTCCAGACCCTCAGCTCGTAGGGCACGGTGAAGCTGGCCAGGTATTCGCCCCCCTCAATCCACGGCTGTGCGTAGACCGGCAACGTTATGGTGAAGTTGGCGGGCTCGAGGTAGCTACTCACGTCGGCCACGTCGTGCGCCGGCTCCCACGTCGTGCATGTGCTATTGCCGCACTGCCACGTGCACTCCTCGGTGTACCTGTAGAGCGTAACCGTCTCGTTCAGCTCCAGGCCCGCTTGGGGCAGGGACTCGTTGAAGTAGACGTACGCGTCCCTAAACGCGCTGGAGGCGTTGCCCGAGATGGCGTTGTTGCCGACCGTGAAGGTGTAGTTCACTAGGCCGACCACCATCGTGGAGCAGGGGATGCTGATGTTGCCCACCTCGCACTTGTATTGGTCCGGCGGCATGATGAAGTTCCACACGCCCACGACGCCGTTTGTCGAGCCCGACTGGCCGAATATGCCGACGTGTCCCGTGTAATTGACGGCGACCTCGAGGGAGTTCAACAGCGGACCCGCCGATATGTAGTAGCTCCGATACCCCATCTCCTCCAGCACGCGGCACAACTGCGCCGAGAAATTCGCCGCCTCGGTCAAGTTGTACCCGCTTGTATTCGCGCCCAAGGCCTTGAGCATGGAGGCCGCCCCCTCGGCCGTGGTGATGTTGGCCGTGACGTAGCTTATACAGGGGCCGGCCACGGGAGGTTGGACTGGATAGCTCAGCCAGTCGTACATGGCGTAGCCCGTCCAGCTCAGCTCGCCGTATGAGACGTAGGTCGTGCTCCCGGCCGGCGCATACACGACGTCGCGCGGGGCGAACGCCTTCGATTGGAGCACCTCCTCGTAGAGGCTCTGTAGCTCCTCAGTGATTTGGTCCACGCACTGGCTATAATTGCCGGAGAGGGTGCCGTTGAGCTCTTGTCGGCACCAAACCTCGGCCAGGTTTACATACTCGTTGTACAGCTGGGCCAGCTCCTGCGTGGCGTTCGGCGGGGGCGGCGTCGCGTTGTAGCGGAGGACGTAGAGGACGTTCGGGTTTCCACCAGCGACCAAAACGGGGGCCGGTATCGTGCCGTTGATGCCTGTGGCGTTGAGCAGGCCCGTGCTCCAATTCCCGACCTGCCTCGTGTAGTTGGCGAGGGCGCCTGCGAAGGGGGAGAGGTTCGCCCCTATCACGCTTGCAAGGATGAACATAAGGGCAAAGGCCGCGGCGACGCCGCCGAGGGCGCGCGTCGGCTTGAACATAACAGCTATTATGGCGAGGGTTAGGAGGGGCACGGCGAATTTCACGGCCCACTCGCTGAGTATGTCCAGGATGTGGAACGTCATGAACAAGGCCGCGGAGATGGAGTAGGCGACGCTCAGCATGTTCATGACGGGGTCCAGCCTATCCAGCCAGCCCGTGACGAGCGCGCCTGTGCCGAAGGAACCTATGATGAAGAGGGTGTTGACCACGCTCTGCACTGTGCCGTATGCCAGCAAGGCGCCGCCCGCGGCCTTCATGGCTATCCCCGCCCACATGGCATTCGACGCTATGGTCTTGTGGTATTGCTCCAAGGCGCTCTGCAGAGACGTCGTGGTTTCAAGCGGCGGCAGTTGCACTCCGGGCGGGAGGAAGAGCCCTATCACGAGGCGCGGCAAAAGCGTGACGACGAAGAGGGCCATGACGGCGATAATTAGGGGGTGCGTCCAGCTGTCGTCGTTGCGCGCCATCATGAACAGGGCCGCCAGCCCGGCCAAGGTCAAGATGAACGGGTCTATGGGCACGGGTATCATGTCGCCTCCTACGCAGGCGTAAATAATGTTACTGCCCGCGGTCTCGGTTTATATAAGCACGGCCGCGGAAAGAGAAGGCCTCAGCAGTGGGGGCTACCGCCGACCGCGCTACTCGAGCGCGAAGTGGTGGCCCGCCTCGTCGAATATGCGCGAGAACCCGTACACGACGGCCGAGAGCACTATGCCCAGCACGCTTAGGTACATGGCGAGCGTTATCAAATTCCCTATGTTGGTCAGCCCGGCGGTGAGGGCGGCCGAAAGGCCCGAGGGCCACTCAAGCGCGCTCGGGGGGACGGCATTGCTTATGGACTCGGCCCCTATTGCGAGGGTCGGCGGCAACACCGAGGCCAGCGAAAGCGCGAAGGAGCCTATCCCGCGCGTGCGCTCGTACGCCACCCCCACGGCCCCCAAAGCCGCTAGGGGCGCCCAGCCCATGGCCATGAGCGACGCCGCGGCGTAGGTGCCGGAGAGGATTAGGATGGTCGAGAGGGCGGTCAGAACAGGCCCGCCCACTTGAATGAGGGCCATGCCGTAGCCCTGTACGAACGGCAAGGAGTTAGTCACGGCGAATATGCCGAAGAATATGCCTAGGTCGGTCGTGGCGTTGGAGAAGTATGCGTGGTATACATTGTATGCGTACTTCAGCTCGGCCGTCGGGTCGCCGAGGGGTACGGATATAGTCATGTTGGCCATCTGCGCGTATATATTCGCGCCCAAGGCGATTATATACTGCGAGGCCAGCGCTAAGCCGAAGAGCACGGCGCCTATGGCCACCTTCTCGAAGCCGGCAATCGCCTTCTCCTTGCCCTCCCTCCCGAAGAGGAACCAGTATATGGCGTAATATCCCGCCCAAGCTAAAAGAATAGAAATGCCTAGGGAAAAAAGGGTTGAGTCCATGTTTAGATGTGGAATAGATTCGTAATGGGGTCGACGAGCAGGGTCTTGGCCGCGTTGATGGCGGCGGTCGTCGCAGGCACGCCGTAGCCCAGCGCGTCGAGCGCCGTGAATATTATCATCAGCAACAGCACAATGCCGAATATCGCGAAGAGGACGTCCTTGCCGCGCTCCACGGCATTCATGAGCTCGCCTATGCGGCCATACCTAGTGGGGTTCAACATGGCCATAATGCTGTGGAACGCTATTATCACGACGGCGCCCCAGAACGCTATGGCGATGCCGAGCTCAACGTATTGGATCACTTGGTTCGCCAAGTTGATGAAGGGCTGGGCCAACGCCGGCACGCTACTGTTGCCGGACGACGTGCCGTTGACAGGCGCCGTGCTGTTGCTCTGGGCCATCGCGAACGCCACCGCTAGCAGTATTGCCAGCGCTATCCTTGAGGCCCGCATGGCACGAGGTATTTATAGGAGAAAAAATATTGAGTACGGCCGCGCCCGGGAGACGGCTCCAAGGCCGGGCGCCGCATATCGCGTTATGTGGGGAAAAAAAGGAAGTTTAGTCCCCTTTTTTCTACGCTTTTCCCCTATAGAAAAAAGGGAAACGAACATTCTTTTTTTGTCCCCTGTCTTCTAGGCGAGGGGTTTTTATATGGCGGATGAAAGGCGGCCGTGGACGAGGCGTTGAGGCGTCTAAGCCCGCCCGAGTACGAGAGGCTGTATAGGGCGGCGAAATGTATGCTATGCACGAGCGAGAGGCATGCCCTGCTCCAAGCTACCCCCCGGAGGGTCCCCGCGAGGGCGGTGGTCCGCGTATCGCCCCAGCGCCTCTTTGAGGACTTCGTCACAGCGGTCTCGAGGCGCCTCGTGGCGGTCCCGCCGTATACCCCTGCCCAGCTTTTGTCCATGGGCCCCGAAAAGGCCGCGGCGCTGATATGCATAAGGCTCATGTGCTCCCAAGCTAGGAAGCGGAGGAGGTGGGCCGTGGCCCAGCTCTGGGAGGACTGGTGCCTATCCCATGCCCCCTTTAAGCTGGACGAGGAGCTGAGGGAGGAGCACGCGGCGCTGTTCGGGAGGCTTAGGAAGCCCTCGCCTGCCCTATTGGATATGCTGACGCGCATGTCTGACGAGGAGCTGAGGAAGCTCGTGTCCAGCCTAGAGCGCGACCTCCCGTATATACGCGCGCGCAAGGTCTACGTATACGTATCGCCTGAGGCCTTCTTCGAGGACTTCAAAGGGGCCGTGGCCAAGGGCTACGTGGCGTTGCCGGGCCTCACGAAGGAGCAGTTGCTAAAGCTGGGGCCGCAGAAGGCGGCGAAGTGGATATGCGCCGCAATGCCGTACGCCGAGAATAGAGGACACTACAGGCAATGGAAGCTCTGGTGCGCCAAGTTCTTGGGGTGGGGAGGAAATGAAGGTCAAAAATAGAAAGGGCAAATTCCTCCTCGCGCCGGATTCGCCCGGCCGATACAGGCGCGTGTACATCGACGTGTTCTCAATAGCGGCGTCGCTGTCAAGCCCGGAGGAGCTTTTCCGGGGTCTCGCCGAGTCCGGCCTAGACGCAATCCTCGTGATAGACGCCTGGCACGAGGGCCACCTGCCGCTGGCTAGGCGCTACGTAGAGCTGGCCGAGCGCTACGGGCTCCCCTACCGCCTGTCGGAGCATAAACCGGCCGAGATATACGCGGCCGAGCTCTGCGAGGCGGAGTGCGAGGCGGGGGCGGGGGCCGAGGGCGGGAGGGAGGGTGAGGGCGGCAAATCGTGCGATTGCGCCGTGGCCACTAGGGACTACGACGCCGTCAAGGCCGCCGAGAGGTGCGCCGTGTTGATATTTAGGCAGGGGATGTTCTACCGCGCGGAGAGGGCGGAATAATATTCTATTTGTTTTATGCATATGCGCCCGTGCCTAGGAAGAGAGAGGAGGAGAAGGGCGATGATTCGGCCAATTCCATCGAGGACATCGCAGGGCCCGTCACTAGGAAGAGGCTGGAGGAGCTCGGCATAACGTCGATAGAGCACCTCGCCGAGTTCAACGTCGAGGAGCTCGTGGAGCTCGGGCTGAGCTACGACACAGCCGTAAAGCTGGTCCAAAAGGCGATTGAGCTGACCGGCGGCGTGCGCCCTGCCACGGCCAGGGAGCTCGCCGCGCGGCAGTACAAGGTCTTCAAGACGGGCGTGGCTCAGTTCGACGAGAAGACGCCGTGGAAGGGGATTAGGGAGGCGTACATCTACGAATTCGCGGGGGAGTTCGGCGCGGGGAAGTCCATGCTGGCCCACCAGCTGGCGGTGGCCGCCATTAAGCAAGGCTTCACGGCTAAGGCCGTATACATAGACACCGAGGGCACCTTCAATCCGCAGTTGATTCAAGCCATCGCCAAGCGGTTCGAGGCCGATGGGGAGAAGGCCGTGGACGCAATTGTGGTATACCAGCCGGTCAGCGTGGTCCAATTGGAGCGCATCGTGAAGTACGACCTGCCGCGCCACATACAAGAGGGCTGTAGGCTCGTCGTGGTCGACACGATCACGGCCCTATACCGGGCAGAGTTCGTGGGCCGCGAACAATTGGCCGCGAGGCAACAGCGCATCCACTACCTGGTGGACTGGCTTAGGCGCCACGCGCGCACCTTCGGCGTAGTCTCGGTGCTGGCGAACCAAGTCATGGACATCCCCGAGATGTTCGCGGCCGGCATAAAGAGGCCCGCCGGGGGCAACGTCCTCGCGCACGCCGTCAACGCGAGGTTCATGATGGTTAGGCCCTCTAAACAGAAGCTGGAGGGCTATATGTGGGCCCTGGACGTGCCCGGCATGTCGCCGGAGGAGAGGATTGAGTACAAGATAGGCGAGGACGGCCTCCGCTGATGCCCAACTCGGCGCTCGGCTTGGCGCTGAACGCGTTGAGGAGGAAATTCCCCGATAAATCGGACGACTGGATAAAACGCGTCTTGGCCAGGCTCAAGGACGTGGAGGAGCGGAGGCGCGGCGAGGGGGGCGCCTCCTCCGACGGGGCCGACTTCTACATAGTCAAGGGGAGGCCCGACCTCGGCGACAAGCAACCGATATACCACGTCTGGTGGTCCCAAGAGGAGAGGCGCTGGTACTGCACCTGCTATTTGACCGGGTGGGGGCAGAAGAGGGCGAAGGAGATATGCACCCACGCGGCCGCCGTGATGCTCTACCGGCAGTACAAGGGGATGGTGGACGGGCTTGAGGACAAGCGGGTCTACGTCGCCTCGGCCGTGGTGGAGTGCCCATCAAAGCCGGGCGCAAACGGCGAGGTCTACGCCGCGCCCTTCCCCGGCAAGACCTTGACGGAGTACGCCCAGCCCCGGTGGAGGGTCGTGGCCATATCGGCCTCGCCCGTCGTCGAGATATACTGCGGCAAGAGGCCGGTCCTCAAAATACCGGGCGAGGAGATGGACTACGCCGCGGCAAAGGTATTGGCCGAGGAGGCGATACACAGTTGATCGCGCCTCTGAGCCGGCCGCGCAGGCGAATAATACTTATTGCGCACGGCCGCCGTGAAGGCATGGCTCTGGCGGATAAGTTGGACACAAAAGATAAGGAATACCTTGAAGTCGCGGCCAGGATAGCCGCAGGCGAACCCGTCGTAACCACAGGAGGGCCCATCGAGCCGCCGCAACCCCCCTCGCCTAAGAGGCTTCATTTGCCGCGTCTGCCAAAGCTACGCTTGTGGCGGAGAAAGGCGCAACCTGCGCCCGAGCCGGCTACCCCCTCGGTTCAAACGCCGGCCGAAGCCTTACAAACGCCTCAACCGCCCTCGGCGCCGGCCGGGGCAACGCCCCCGCCTATTCCCGCTGGGAAGCCTCCGCGGCCCCGCCGTATAGGCTGGCCGAGGAGGAGGGCGCCCCAAATGCCCCGGAGGCCTCAGCCACAGCTAACGCCGGAGTCGGCCAAGATCCAGCTCACGCTCGAGGAGGCCATACAGATATACAAGCTCCAGCCCGCGTTCGGCGACCTGTGGCGTCTGAGCATGGCGTGTAGCGACCTGCATAAATGCTATATCGCTCTCGCGAGGGCCCGCCTCGCGGGCGTCGACCTAGAGCCCGTTGAGGAGGCGGTGCGGGCCGGCATAGACGCCGAGACCGCAGTTTCGCTAATGGAGAAGCCCGAGGAGCTGAGGAGATTAATACAACAGGCGGCTCAGTGATATGCGTAGGCACATATTCGCCGGGCTGGCCCTCGCCGCGGCGCTCCTGGCGCCTTGGCCGTACTCCCTGCTATTCGTGTTCCCCGTATTCATGCTGGGCGAGTGGCTGGTGCTCTACGCGTACTCGCGGCTTTGGTGGCCCTTGGAGCCGTATCGCGAAAAGAAGAAGGTCGGCAAATACGTAGCGGCCTACGACCCCCGCCGCAAGCTGTACCACTTCATGTGGCGCGCCGAGCCCGTCATAACCGCGTTCGGGATAGGCGCCTCGCACATAATACACGAGCTATACGCCGGCCTCGCCTTGAAGCCCGAGGAGAGCATCGCGTTCTTCCAGCTCGGAAAGGCCAGGTATATACGCTACACGGCGCGCGCGCCCGACGAATCCCGCGTAATGCACGTCGAGACCCTGCTCCGGGAGTACTTCGTCCTATACCCGGCCATGTGGGTCTCCTCGCCTGTCAAGCCGAACCGCTGGATATACGCCGTGGCCGCGGCCCCAGCGGTCTTCGCCTTGGCCAACCCGGCCGCCCTCCTCGCCGCACTGGCCTTGCTCTACCACGCGAATCAGACCCGCAAGTGGTATCGCGAAGCCGTGGCGGGCCGCTTCGAGGCGGCCTCAACGACCCGCGACTTAGGCACATCTAGGCAAGCGCTTGAGACCTACTCCAGAGCCGAGGCCTTGGCGATGGCCAGGATGGCTAAATGGGGCGTGGCCTTCAGCCCTAGGCCCGAGGCGGCCTTGGCCAAGGAGTACAAGAGGGCCTACGAATCGCCCGTAGAGAAGGCCAGCACGACCATTAAGCTTAGGCGCGCGTCGGAGCTCATGGAGCGCATGTTGACGTACGACGAGAGGCCCATCCAGCTGACGGCCTTCGGCTCCAGCGAGCTATCCTCACAGCTGGAAATAAAGAAAAGCCCCCTCGCCACGGCCCTCTTCTGGATGCCCCTCACGACCACCAAGGGCCTCACCCACGACCTATGCCGCTTCCCAGTATTCTACGGCGGGAATCTGCCGGCTATAGGTAGAACTCTAGAGGTCGGCGTGGATAGGTTCGACCGCCCGGTCACAATAGACCTAGACGCGATGCCTGCGGCGCACGCCGTCGTCTTGGGGCCCTCGGGCATGGGGAAGTCGTGGGCCGTGGCGACTTTCGCGCGCAAGCTCGCGGCGCAGGGGCTCTCCGTAATAATCGTGGACCCCCACGGCGACTACGTCAAGCTGGCCAAGCTAATAGGCGCGGAGGTCTTCCAAGTGCCTAAGGAGCTCCCGCCCTTGAAGCCCCTCGAGGACAACCGGTATATGCTGGCCCTCCTGTCCGAGTTCGGCCTATCCACTGTCGAGGACGCGGTGGCGGCCTTGGCCGCGGCCGCCAAGGTGGACAAGCCGGCCGAGAGGATGCCGGGCACAGGCCACGTGGTGTACGACTTGCGCATGCTGAAGCACGACGCAGACGCCTCGGCCCTCGCCGTATCTATAATATTGCTGTACTATTTGACCACCGCCATGGAGAGGACCGAGGGGGAGAGGCTGAGCAGGGTGGTGATAGTGGACGAGGCGGCGCTCCTCATGCGCCACGCGCGGATAACCGAGACCGGCGTGGCTTCGAGCGGGGTCTTGGACCTAATTAGGCAATACACGCTCGGCGGCCGTAAATACGGAGCGGCCATATGGCTGATAGCCCAGCTGGCCGACCACCTGCCCGACGACATAATCAAAAGCGCGGCGTTCGTGTTGCAATTGGGCGGGCCGGGGCGCGCGTTGACGAGGTCGATACATTTACTCGCGTTGGACGAAGCCGACGTGGACTACTTGGTCTCGGCGACGACGCCTAGGGAGACCGCGACGGGCGGCGGAAAGCCATACGCGATGGGGGTGCTACTGCTCAGCCCCCGCCACATAAAGTACCCCGTCAAAATACCGCTGGACCCTGAGGTGAAATGAGCGGCCCAAGCGAGGAGGCCCGGCGCGAGGAGTGGCGCCAGTGTATCGCGCACCCCGAGAAATGCGGCGAGTGGTGGCGCGGGTATCAGCTGGACGCAGGGCCCGCCGAGGAGGAGGGCGCTGAGGAGGAGGCCGAGGAGAAGGAGCAAGGCAACGAGGCGAGGCCCCGCGAGGCGCCCCCGGCCGCGCCGCAAGTCGTGGTCAGGCACAAGGGACGTCTCCGTAGCACCTATTGGACCGTGTTGGACGTGCCGTACGCGCACCGCGGGGACGTGGTCGTGGTGCACGGGAACTCTTGGTACGTCCTCCGCCCCGCCAAGAAGCCCGCGACGTGGATGGAGGCGCCGGAGGAGCTGTACAT
>JZWT01000062.1 GCA_000960885.1 Thermoproteus sp. AZ2
TTGGATTAGGGAGAGTCTTGAGAAAACTCGGCACTCAGTAATGCCATTCTTCTAGAGGTCTTTTTCTTATAACCTCCACATAACTCTCAAGGTCTTCAGCTACATCGGAGTCGGGCAATCTATACAACGAGATGTTCTCGGCGGCGTTAATAGCCTCTCTCCCGCCCCCTACTACTCATGGCGTTGGGCAGATATTTCGTAAGGGGACTCCTCGTCTTGTCTGGGGGGCGGTAAATATTCAACGCCTAACGCGGCCAAACGTCGGTTTTTCCGTTTTTGCGTAAGGCCATAGGCGGTCTTAAGGAGGACGCCGTCGACGCCGACCTCTTCACGAGCTCCGCCGCGCTAGCGTATATTGACGCGAGTAGCCTAGGGCGGCTAAGCCCTGGGAGGAGTGCGCTAGCGCCCTCTATCCGCCCAAAGGGCTCGTCGCAACGCAGAGAAATTTTTATACATATAGCTATTAGTAAAACGCCGGGGTGGCCGAGCGGCCCAAGGCGCGGGACTCGAGGCCTAGGCAAGACATCCCGTCCCCGCGAGGGGGCGTGGGTTCAAATCCCACCCCCGGCGCTCTGCTCTTCCTTATGAGTTGCCCCACGTCGCTGCGTATGGGATTAACGCGACTTCGCCGGTCCCTCCGGGGCCGACGAGGCGGAGGTGATGCCGCGTGTCGGCGGTGGGCAAAGCCGCGGCTTTTAACTAGGTCCGCGCCTATTCTCTCAGAGGGCGGCGGATTCCCCGCCTAGGCTTGTGGGAGGCGAGGGTTATGGCCGCGCCGAGGGACCCCTGCCTAGGTTCACGAGCGCTGGGCCCCTCCGTCCCTCAGCGGCTCGCCCTGCGGAACGCGGCGTAGTAGGCGGCGATCGCCGCGGCGAAGATGGCGAGCCTCATGGCCCACAGGTCTAGGCCGGCGGGGGACGAGCTCTGTGGCCTCACAACGAGCGGGAAAATCCCTACGTAGGGCACTATGAAGACCACCTTGCCTATTACTCTGTCCAAGGTCACGGGGGGCTCCCCATATACTTGGTCCGATATGGGGTTGTTGTCGCCCTTGGTCGTTATCTCGCATCCGGGCGCTATCGACGCCACTCGGTGTATTATCCACTCGCCCGGCGGGAAGGGGGGCAAGGCTATGTAGACTATAATATCGCCGACCTCGAGCGCGTTGCAGGACGATATGCCGGAGAGCACTACGAAGTCCCCCACCCTCAGCGTGGGGAGCATGGACCAAGAGGACACCACGGCGAAGGGCCAAGCTACGTGTAGTATATACCGGGCCGCGAAGAAGACCGCGAACACAACTACGGCTAGGTATAGGAGGTCTTTGCTCCACTCCTCTGCCATAGGCGGCCGCTCAAATGCGTAGAAATACGTTATGCCGCCCTTCCCCGCGGTATTGTTTAATATACAGGCTGGAGCCGCTACGTGGAGGAGCTGCAGAGGAGGGGGGTCAAGTACTACGCCTACAAGTCGGAGGGCTTGACCATAGTCTACGTATTGGAGGGGGACGTCAGCTGGGCCAAGCCCGTGAAGACCTTGAGGGCCGGCGGACACCTATTCCTCTACCTCGACAACGGCGTTGTGCTGGTCAAGCCTGAAGAAGCCTCTCAATCTCGATGAGGTCCTTGAGCTGGAGCCTAAGGGTCTTCCCGTCGGGGAGCTCCCTGATAATTACGTAGTTCAGCTTCCCCTGTTTGAGCTCCTCCATGGCTATGAGGACGGGGTCCTTGTTGGGCAGAGACGAGACGTCTATGAGGGGCTGCGCCCCCATGGCCAGCTGGAGGGCCCTGGCCGCGATTATGCGCGCGGCCTCGAAGCGGGTCAGCCTGGGCGGATAGAAGGTGCGGTCGGAGAGCGCGGATCTGAGGAGCTCGGCGAGCTTCTGTATTCTTTCAACTAATTCTGGAGGAGAAAGCTTGCTCTCCATAAGAGGGGGGATTTATGGAGTCTATAAAAAGCTTAGTCGGATTTGCCCTCCTCGCCCTCCTTCTCGCCCTTCTTCTCCTCCCTCTTGGGCGCGCCGGCGGCGATTATGTCGTCGATGCGGAGCACCATTATGGCGGCCTCCGTGGCTGACCTAACCACGTTCTGCTTGACTATGAGCGGGTCCCACACGTTGAGCGCGGTCATGTCGGCTATCTTGCCGCTGAGCACGTCCACGCCCACGGCCACCTCGCCGTTGTCGTGCCTCCTCCTCAGCTCCGCTATGGCGTCGACGGGGTCTAGGCCGGCCGTCAGGGCGAGTATCGTGGGTATGCCCTCGAGCGCGTCGGCGAATTTAAGCGCGGCCAGCTGCTCCTTGCCGGACATCTTCCTCGCGAACTCCCTCACGCGTCTGGCGAGCTCGGCCTCGAAGGCGCCGCCGCCGGGCACTATCTTGGGCACTCTGAAGAGGTCGCGGGCCACGTGTAGGGCGTCTTGCATAGAGCGCTCCACCTCGTCCAACACGCGGTCGCTGCCGCCGCGGACTAATATGGTGACGGCCTTGGGGTTCTGCACCTTCTCGACGAAGACCATCTTCTCCTCGCCTACCTTCCTCTCCTCGACCAGCCCGGCTACGCCTAGGTCCTCGGGCCTGGCGTCCTTTATGGAGGTTATTATCCTGGCGCCGGCGGCTCTGGCCAACTTCTCGATGTCGCTGCGCTTGACGCGCCTCACGGCCATTATGCCCCTCTTCGCCAGGAAGTGCTGGGCAACCTCGTCGATGCCCTTCTGCGTAATTACGACGTTGGCGCCTATGGAGGCTAGGTGGTCTACGTAGTCCTTGAGTATGTCGGCCTCTTGGTCTAAGAAGGCCTTGATCTGATCGGGCGTATTGACGCTTATCTTGGTGGTCCACTCGGGCTTCTCGATCTCTAGAGGCGCGTCGAGTATAGCTATCTTCGCGTTCTCGACCCTCCTAGGCATGCCGGGGTGCACCACCTCCTTGTCCAAGACTATGCCCTGCACAAGCTGGGTCTCATAAAGCGACTTGCCCTTCTTCTTCTCGATCTTAATCCAGTCTAGGTCTAAGTAGTAGGAGCCGTTCCTCTGCTCGACGGCTTGGAAGGCCGCGTCCACGGCTATGCCGGCCAAGTGCTCCTTGGCCTCGGAGACTACCTTGCTGCTCAGCGAGTTCACGACGACCCTAGCCATATCCTCTTTAGTCAGCTGGATAGGCCTCGCGACCTCCTCGGCCACCTTAGCGGCGTAGTCGGCCGCCTTCTTAAAGCCGTCGATAATTATGGTGGGGTGTATGCCCTCCTCCAGCAACTCCTCGGCGGCCTCGAGGAGCTTGCCGGCGAGGACCACGACAGTGGTCGTGCCGTCGCCGACCTCGGCGTCTTGGGCCTTGGCGACCTCGACCAATAGCTTGGCGGCGGGGTGCTGGATCTCCATCTCCTTGAGTATGGCGGCGCCGTCGCCGGTGATGGTGACGTCGCCGAAGGCGTCGATGAGCATTTTATCCATGCCCCTCGGGCCGAGGGATGTGGACAATATCTCAGCTATCACCTTAGCAGCTTGTATATTAGACCTACGAGCGTCCTCGCCAGTAGTACGTTGCGACCCCTCCTTCAATATCATTACGGGAACTCCTCCTCCCTTAGTAGCTTGCTGGGCCATGGTCTTGACATAATTCGCGCATATAAAAACTTTTTCTCCCGCGCTCTTTAGCCAGCGAGCCCCCTACGCGAGAGGCCTAGAGAAGGGCGTGGTGCGGGGGGTGGGATTTGAACCCACGCAGGCCTACGCCACAGGGACCTGAACCCTGCCCCTTTAGCCGGGGCTTGCGCTCAACTCGGCCACCCCTTTGACCTGGCTCGGGCACCCCCGCTCATCGCCATATATACATGGGCTTATAAGCTTTGACGCGGCCGGTCTATTGGGGATTTGAGGGGCGCCGGCATTTAGACTGCGCCTAAACAACGATCGGCTTAATGAACCTCCGCTGTATTAACAGGCCGGGGTCCACGATCTGAGCCGTTATCATGGGTCAGGGGGACCAAGGCCTCGCCATTCTCAGGCCCAGCCAGCTTTGCGTGATACGACCCTCTTCACGGGCAAAGCGCCCGGCGTTGCGGCGATATGCGCGTGCGGTCCCGGGCTATGGCGCTGGCCTATAGGCTTTGGCGCGGCGCCGCCTCCCTAATGGCCCTAATTATCTCGGCCAGCTTCTGCGGGTTTTCCTCGGCTATTGTGCCCGTGACTATCACGTTGGGCCTCTCCCGGGCTATCTCCCGGGCCGCCTCGCCGGATCTAATGCCCCCTCCCACTATCAACGCCCTATCTAGGTATTTCCTAACGGCCCTAACCATCGCCGGGGGGACGTGCTCAGGCGCGCCGGACCCCGCCTCTAGGTAGACGGCGTTGAAGCCCATGTATCTGGCGGCTAGGGCGTAGGCGACGGCTATGTCCGGCCTCTTGAGCGGGATCGGCTTGGCCATGCTGACGAAGCCGGCGGCCCCGCCGTCGCCCACTATTACGTACGCCGTCGAGATCACCTCCAGCTGGGGGTAGTGCTTGGCCAAGATCACGGCCCCCTGCACCTGCGCGCCGACGATGAAGTACGGGTCGAGGGAGTTGAGGACGCTGAGGAACAACACGGCGTCTGCCCTGGGCGTGAGCTGGCATATGGAGCCCGGGAATAGGACTACGGGGACGTGCGCCACGCTCTTGATGTCCTCCACAACGCCGTCGATCTCGGCGGAGGGTATCCCCAGAGAGCCTCCGACCAATATGCCGTCGGTCCCCGCCTCAAGCGCCGCCTTAGCTATTTTTAGGTAGTCGGCCGACTTATCCGGGTCGATGAGGGTGAAGTGCTTAGTCCCCTGGGAGATATAGTCAAGAACCCTCATCGCCGCCCTCCTCACCCTCCTCTCCCTCCCCGCCTTCCTCAGCCCCTTCCCCCTCGGCGCCCTCCTCGTTGCTCGGTTGCGGCGCGGCCGGCGGCGTTATTTTGCCCTCTAGGAAGTGGTCGACGAAGGCGTTGTAGTAGTCGACGGGGGCCCAGCGCGGGCGCTCCTCGAACTCCTCCCTCAAGCCGCAACTCCCGCAGATGACCACGTATTTGTCGCCCATCTTCTTCACGTTCACGCTTTGGGCGCCGCAGTTGGGGCAGACGAAGATCTTGGGTATAGTCCTCCTGGGCCTTTGTATAATTTTCCGCCTCCTTCTTCTCCCTCCCACGGGGCCTTGGCGGGGCCTATATAAAACAATTTGTCGGAGATCACCTCCTACTCTTCACCGCTCAGCGCACCGCTCCTCCCCATCTATTTATACCCTCTAAATAACTTAAATCGGTGATGTAGTCAGGGTTACGGGCATCGGTGGCCGGTGGCGCTTTGGCTGAACTTTTATATTGAGGTCGAGGGCCCAGCGTGTTGGGGAGGCTTGAGGCCATTGCGGCTAAGGCCTCGCGCATATTGTGGGCCAAATTCGAGGAGGGGTGGGGCGCCAGAGTTTTGAGGGATAAGGGGGACGACGTCACTAGGGAGATAGACGTCGAGATGGAGGAGTACATATACAGAGCGCTTAGAAGCTCCTTCGAGGGGGGTCTCCTAATAGCCGAGGAGGGCGGGCCCTACCGCTGGGGCGACGAGCGCTACGTCTTCGTCTTAGACCCGCTGGACGGCTCCCTCAACTACGCGCTGGGCATACCCATATTCGCGATCTCCCTAGCCGGCGGGAGGCTGAGGAGCAACACCCTAGACGATTTGGAGTACGGAGTCTTGGCCGTGCCCTACGCCGGCTCGCTCTACTCAGTGGGCCCGGGGACCGGCGCCATGCTGAACGGCTCGCCCATCTCGAGGAGGGATAAGCCGGCCAACGTGGCGCTGGTGGCGGCAGGCGAGGGGGTGCCGGGCGAGCTCTTCGCCAAGCTCGTCGGCAAGGGCCTGAAGATCAGAAGCCTCGGATGCTCCAGCGTCGAGCTCCTCATGACCGCCCTAGGCGCCGCGGCGGCCTACGTAGATATCAGGGGCAAGCTCAGAGCCCTCGACGTGGCCGCGTCCCTGCTCTTGGGGAAGGCGCTGGGGCTGTACTACGTCATATACGGAGATTACTCCCTCGACGCGAGGGGCATATCAATAATAGCGGGGGAGCGCAGCCTAGTAGATGAGCTCAGAGGCCTTAGAGGAGGGGGCTAGGAGGTTTCTCATAGGCTTGTCGGAGGCCTTAGGCGTAAGGCTCTCTAAAATACTAGATATATATTTCTCCGTCACGCCCCGCCGAGCCAGAATACTCGAAATAGTTGAGGAGGGCGGGAGGGTCGTGGGCCTCAGAATGGCCGTGGAGTCGGGTAGCAGGAGGGGGGTTTGGCACTACGTCTCCGTCGGGCCCTACGGGGCCAAGTGCACTTGCGAGGCCAACACCATTAGGGGCCTCATATGTTCGCACATAGTGGCCGCCCTAATCACTTGGAACATGGTCTCGCTCATAAAGACGGGCGAGCCCGTCGACGTTAAGTCGCTCGGGTGGCTGAGGCGGGCGGGCCAAAAATAAATTTGTGGCAGTGGTTGGGGGCGGTGAAGAGAGGCGAGGGCTGAGAGATGACGACGGATTTGAACGCTGATATAGACCTAGGCAACGGCCTCGTCCTAGAGCTCAAGCCGGGCGGGGTCAAGCTCGGCTCCTCGTACGTGGCGGGCGAGGTCGAGGTCAAGGGCGGCGAGGTCCTAGTCGGCGGGAGGCCGCTGGAGTTCAGGGAGGCCGTT
Source organism: Thermoproteus sp. AZ2 (assembly GCA_000960885.1). Classification (GTDB taxonomy): domain Archaea; phylum Thermoproteota; class Thermoprotei; order Thermoproteales; family Thermoproteaceae; genus Thermoproteus. Next base: position 6,693 of record JZWT01000062.1, read on the forward strand.
AAATGCCCGGCCAAGGTGGGGTCCCAGCCCCTATGCGGCGAGGGGAGGGGGAGGCCCCGCGTAATATACAAGGCCGTGGCGCTGAGGGGCTTCGAGGACTTGGCGAGGGTCGCCGAGCTGTACGCCACAGATGCGTTTAACAAGGGCGACTGCCTCGCCTACTACCTGGCGTCGTTGATAAGGGGCAACGGCTTGTTGTGGGATATATACTACAGGCGGGTCCCCCGCGGCGGCTCTAGGTGCGGGTATATAGATGCCTACTTCATATCTAGGGGCTTGAGGGAGCTGGCGCCCCACGACCCGGAGAAGCTCGGAGGGCTGGGCCAAAGGGTCAAGGCTGCCCTGGGCCTCTTGCGCTTCAGCGAAGCCCTAGGCCTGGTGGAGAGGAGCTGGGACGGATTCGTCGTGGCCATGCGCTACGGGATATATTCGGCGTTGCGGTGGCGCCTAGAGCCCGGCCCCGACTCTTGGAAGTTCTTGTTGGGCCTATACTCGGCCCTAGACCCCGTGGTGGTCCCGGGCGGAGTGGCCGTCGACAACGGCGTCGTGAGGGCCGTGCCGTACCTAGTGGCCAAGATAATGGGCGGGTGGGCCGTCTTCTTCTCCACGGCCGGCCACCCGTACACGGCGTCTAACCTAAACATAATGGCGGCTGGGGGCAGGATTAGGGGGAGCTACGCCTCTTGCGACGGCGATAGGTGCGTGGTCGGCGACTTATACTTCAACGTATGCGTAGAGAGCGAATGCGCCGTGGTGAGGACTTGGGACTTCGAATACAAGGGGAGGCCCATATGCGGCGACGCCTACGGCTTCATCGCGCTTAGGCCCTGCCGCTGAAATATATAAATAACGCCGGTTTCCCCTTATTAAGTGCCCAGGATACCAGTGAAGGTAGTAGAGTGGTCGGACGTCGTTGCTTGGGCCAAGAGGCTGGCCGAGGTGATAAAGGCGAGCGGGTGGCGCCCCGACGTGGTCGTGGCCATAGCCAGAGGCGGCTACGTCCCGGCGAGGCTCCTCTGCGACTTCTTAGGGATAAGCGACTTGTTGAGCATACAAGTGGTCCACTGGCCCGGCGCCGCGCAGGTGGCCGAGAAGGCCTATATAAAATACGGGCTGGGGCAGGCGGATTTGGCGGGCAAAAACGTCTTGGTCATGGACGACATAGTGGACACAGGCGACAGCGTGTTGTTGGCCAAGGAGGCCGTGGAGAAGTGTTGCTCCCCCAAGGCCGTAAAGACGGCCGCCCTACAGGTAATAACGAGCGCCACGAAGTTCATGCCCGACTACTACGCCGTGGAGGTCAAGGAGTGGTATTGGTATCAGTACCCGTGGACGGCGCTTGAGGACATGGAGAGCTTCATCCTGAGGATTCTGAGGGAGGAGAAGAGGCCCTTGTGGAGCCTCGACGATTTATCGGCCAAGTTCGTGGAATACTACGGCGAGGAGCTGTTGGAGAAGCGCTACACGTACTTCAGACTGGCCCTAGAAAGGCTGAAGGAAAACGGCTTGCTGAAGCCCCACGACTGCGGCGGAGTCCAGTGCCTCAAACAGAACCTATAGTTTTTACGGCCTCCTCTGCGTCAAATTAAATAACAACGCGGGAGGCCGCGCTCGAGAAGGCAGGTATTGGGGGACCTCTTTATAGGAGAAAACCGGAGTGCGGCGGCCGGGATTCGAACCCGGGATCAGCGGCTTTCTTCGTCTGCATGACTTGGGAGGCCGCCATCCTAAACCAGGCTAGACTACCGCCGCCGGCCTACCGCTCATCCACTTAAAAGGCCGAGTTAAAAAATTATGCCCCGGCGTCAGCCGTCGCTGGCAGGCGCGCCGCGCGTTGGGGCGCAGAGGCCTCGGGATTAGTAGGCGCGATCCGCGCGTCGGCGGCGCCCGCCGCTGGTTGCGCATATTTAATAACGAACCAGTATTAGACGTGACGTTCTCCATCGTGGCCACGGACGGCACAGATGTAGGGATCGCCGTGGCGTCTAAATTCGTCTCCGTAGGCGCCATAGTCCCGCACTTAGAGGCGGGCGTGGGGGCTGTGGCAACTCAGTGCTACGCCAACCCTAGGCTGGGCAAAATAATCCTCGAGCTGTTGAGGCAGGGCCGCGGGGCTGGGGAGGCCCTCGAGACAGCCTTGGCCCAAGACCCAGGGAGGGAGCAGAGGCAGATAGGAGTTGTGGACATAAGGGGCGGGGCCCGCGGCTACACGGGGAGGGAGTGCCCCGAGTACGCCGGGCAGGTCGTGGGCTCGGGGTACGTGGCCTTGGGCAATATCCTCGCGGGGCCCGAGGTGGTCGAGGCTATGGCTAGGGCCTTTGAGGCGCAGAGGGGGGAGCTCGTCGATAAGCTCCTCGCCGCTCTTGAGGCCGGGGACCGCGCCGGCGGGGATAGAAGGGGCCGCCAATCGGCCGCCTTAGTAGCCCTGCGCCCCGGCGGAGGCTACCTAGGCCTAACCGACGTCTACGTAGACATAAGAGTGGACGACCACCCCGACCCGGTGGCTGAGGTGAGGCGCATCTTCAAGATATGGGAGCTCGCGTTGCTCCGGAGGGAGGACCCCAAAGACGTGGTGGAGAAAAAGGCGGTGGCGGCCGAGGTGCAGGAGGCGCTGAGGAGGCTCGGCCTCTATAGGGGCGAGGTCACGGGCGTTTGGGACGACGCGACTGAGAGGGCGTTTAGGGAGTGGGCCGGCCGCGAGAACTTCGAGAACAAGATAAGGGACGACGATAAGATATGGGGCACGGTATATAGATACCTCAAGGAGGCGGCCTCGAGGAGGTGACCGCCTAGGTCGCTCGGCCCAGCCGCGCCCTCAGGTTAGGCCGAGCGGAGGGTTGCGCTGGCGCCGCGCGGGCTGGGCCGTACGGCTCGCTCCCTCCACAGCTATGCGCCTAGGACTGGCGTGGAGAGGGGCCTATAAGGCGAGGGCGCATACGGCCTGGCTCACGGCGAGGAGGGAGTGGGCCCGCCGGGATTTGAACCCGGGATCTCCCGCGCGTGAGGC
>JZWT01000063.1 GCA_000960885.1 Thermoproteus sp. AZ2
AAGGCGAAGCACCCCAACGTGGAGGCCAAGATATACGTGGTGGGCCCGCCGCGCTATAGGATCGACTTATTCGGCAAGCTCCCTAAGCAGGTGGAGGCCGCCTTCAACGACGCGTCGACCCTGCTACAGGAGGTTGCCAAGAAGTATAAGGTCGTCGCCTCTATCCAGAGGCTTGAGAAATGAAGTCTATATTACGCCGTTGTAAAAACTGCGGAGCCTATACCCTTAAGAAAGATCGTTGCCCCTACTGCGGCGGCCCCTTAGAGGTGCCCCATCCGCCCAAGTACTCCCCCGAGGATAAATACCAGCTCTACCGCATAAGGATGAAGGCCTTAACCGGCTTGCTTAATATAAAGGAGGAGACTAGAAAGATTCTGCAAAATTTTTAAAGACGGCCCATAGTGCGGCCATGCGCTTTCCTAAAAAGATAAGGGCCTATTGCCCTCGATGCGACGCCTATACAGAGCACTCAGTCTCTATATATCACCAAGGCAAGAGGCGCGAGCTGGCCGAGGGGCAACGCCGCTATAATAGAAAGTTAAAGGGCTACGGCTCCTCGCCTAAGCCTAAGCAGAAGCGCTTCGCCAAGATAAACAAGAAGGTGACGCTTCTGCTGACCTGTAGCAAATGTAGTTACAAGCACTTCAAGACTCTGGGCAGGATGAAGAGGATAGAGCTGGTGTAATATGCCGCCCCGCTTCTCCAAGGTCTTAATCCCTCAACCGAGGACTAAGTTCCTGAGGATTCGTTGCCCCGACTGCGGCAACGAACAAGTCGTCTTCAGCCACAGCTCCATGGTGGTCAGGTGCTTGGTCTGCGGCCGCGTATTGGTCCAGCCTACCGGCGGCAAGGCGCAAATATTAGGGCACGTCGTTAAGGCATTAGACTGAGCCTCTTAACTATCCCCTTCACCTCTAAATCCCTCGCGTCCTCCGCCGGCAATTTAGCCAAATCGCCCTTATTAAACGGCCCTATTTGTTTAAACTCCGAGGTGGACATCGCTGGGAATTTATCGAGGAATACCACTACTACGTACCTGGCGCTGGGCTTAGCCTGGGCCTCGAGCATCCTCCTTATAGGGGCTATAAGCCTCTCCTCCTCGGCTAAAAGCCTCTGGGGGCTACGACCCTGTTGAACGTCCCATAGTATTTTCTTGAGCCTTATGCTTATCAACGCCGCCACGGCCTTAGCCGCCTCAGCCCTCACCGCCGCCTCAACGGCGGGCGGAAGCGCCGATTCCTTTAATGCGGCCTCTAATTCGTCGATTAGCTCAGCGTATGAGCCGTAGGGGGCCTCCGCCAATATTTTGCTGTTAACCTCGGCCGTCAGCCATTGCTGTAGCTTATTGAGCACGACGCCTCACCTCACCCCATTTAAATCTACATATCCTTGTAGATAGAGGTATATCGCCATATAGGCCGGCAACACGGCCTCCTCGCCCACGCCCCTGTTTATCTTCTCCCACAAGACCTCGCCCACGGGCTTCTTGAAGGTGACCGAGATAGACCCCTTCCTAAACGCTATGGCCCTCTCGACGATCTCCTCGGCGGGCTTGTCTAGGTCGGATTTAGAGAGGGGGAGCGTTATGAAGGCCGTCTTGTTGTTCAGGGAGCGGGGTAGCCTAATTAGCCTGTGGACGTCTGCCGTCACCACCTCGTCTATATGTATTGCATAGTTGCCGTCCTCTCTGCCCATCATTATTCTGCGCAAGCTCCCCGCGGCCTCCTCCAGGAGATTTTCGACGCCCCTCCTGCCCCTCACGACGAACTTAGAGAGGTCTAGGCCTCTGGCTGTTATGAAGTCGACTAGCCGCCGCCTCTCGCCCGAGTCCAAGCCCCTCACCTCGGGGTCTCTCACATGTACGTGGAAGCCCCTATGGCCCGAATACACCGCCTCGCCCGCCAGCCCCAGCTCGTTGTCCAGCGCCTCTAACAACTTTATGGCCTCCTCCTTTGCGTCCTCGAGGCACCTCAAAGTTAAGAGCTCCATGCCCCTGCACGCCGGCGTATCTAAATGGTCCCCGTCTATGTCGAAGACCAAATCGGCGCCTAGCCAGCCCTTGGCCTCCATATCCTTATTGCCCGGGTCGCTATATAGAGCTACGGAGTAGTAGACGCCGAGCGGCGCCTCCTTCGCGCAGAAAGACCTCAGCTCCTCCACCCCTTTAAACGACCTATGCCTCACCATGGCCCCATCGCGCGTGAGCCAGGCGAACTCGCGCCTCTCTATATCCGGCACCTCTAGCTGCGCCCTCCTGTAATAGTCCCTAAACAAAGCCTCGATGTACCTCATAAAAGGCGGATTATTCGACGCGGGGGGCGACGAAGTACGTCAGCTTGCCTCCGGCCGGTATATCGAAGGTGAGCGATATGGGCTTCGCCGTCGCGAGCTCTATGGTGGCTATATCGCTGACGCGCGAGGCCCTTGAGGTTATATCGACTAGGTACTCGAGCGAGAAGACGGCGCTGGCCGGCTCCTTCACGTCGAACTCGTAGACGAGCTCCCCGCCCTTATCGAGCTTCACCTCCACCTCGCCCTTATCGCTCGAGGCCCTGATGTATAAGGCCTCTTCATCTACGTCGAACTTGACGGCGTCGGCTACTGCGTCGGCGTCCTTCATGGCTTGATCTAAGACGTCGCTGGCGGTCTTCACAGTGGCAGTATATACGACCTTAGGCGTAGGCAGCTCCTCCGCCGCGACTTCTAGCAGGGGTACTGTTATTGAGCGGGTGGATTTGCCTATGAGCTTCACCCTCAGCTTAGACTCCTCGAGCTCGAGCGAGATCTTGTCGCCCTTCCTAAGCCTCCTCAAGAGCTTTCTAAAGTCCTTAAAATTCACGCCTATCTTGACCTCCGACTCAACCTCGGGGTATTCCTCGAAGCCCTCCTTAGGTATAAAGAGGTCCACCATCGCCGTGCGGGAGGGGTCTAAGGCCCTCAGAGCCAGCCCATCTTGCCTTAGGGAGAAGGCCGCCTCCTCCACTATCACGGCTATTCCGTCTAAGATATACGACCACTCCTTAGCGTCCGTATACGTTATAACGTATTTAGCCATGTAGCGCCCTCCTCCCTTAAATTTAAGCCTTCTAGACTTTATTCGTAATAGCTAGGCGTATTCCCGCCACGTGTAGCCGCACCTAGTACAGCGGTAGAACCTAGTCGGCGGCTCGTCGGCGGCCCTAGTCTGTTGCATCCAGACGTAGGCCTCCTCGTTGCCGCACCTAGGGCACACGGCCTTGGTCTTGGGCAGGGCCTCGAGCGCTTGGCTGGCCACTAATACGTCGTTCTTCTTATCTATCGTCGCCCTAGACCTATAGGCGGCTTTAGAGCCTTCGTCCACGGGCTCCTCATAGCCGCATTTGGGGCACCTCAACACAGTAGAGGCGCCCCTCCTCACGGGCATCAAGAGCGTCCCGTCGCGCGGGCAAAACCGCATGCCCCCCTCCCTTGATCTCCCTTTAAAAACCTTTTTGCATCAAGAAAATTTAAATAGCGAGTTTAAGGGCGAGGCGTGGTTTCGGTGAAGGAGGTGCCGGCGGATAAGCTGATCGAGGAGCTGGCCAATTATCTAAGTCTAATGTGGCGCAGGTGAGGCCCCCCGTCTGGTCTATTTATGTGAAGACCGGCGCTAATAAGGACAAGCCTCCCATGAGGGAGGATTGGTGGTATATTAGGGCGGCCTCTATCCTCCGCCGACTTTACCTCGACGGCCCAGTCGGCCTATCTAGGCTCCGTACATATTACGGGTATAGGGCCAAGATAGGTAGCGGGGCTAGGAGGGAGCATACCAGGAAGGCCGGCGGCGCCATTATAAGGAAAATATTACACCAGCTTGAGCAAGCGGGGCTTGTGGCTAGGACTAAGCGAGGCAGGGCCTTAACGCCTGAGGGTAGATCCTTAATAGATAAAATTGCGGCTAAGATCGCCAAGGATTTAGTTAAGGCGCGGCCCGAGCTCGCCAAATACATAGCCCCGCCCAAGGAGTAATGGCTGAGGAGGGCGAGGCCAACGACGAGGAGCTGGAGAAGCTTCGGCAGAGGAAGATCGAGGAATTGCAGAAACAAGCTGAGGAGAGGAGGAAGGCCGAGGAGCTGGCCGCTCAACGGCGCCTTGCGCTTAAGCGTATACTCACGCCGGAGGCCCTACAACGCCTAGATAACCTAAGGGTTGTGAGGCCCGATTTAGTGGCGGCGCTGGAACAACAGCTCATAGCCCTCGCCGCCAGCGGGCGCGTTCGGCTCCCCATAGACGACGAGACGTTGAAACAGATACTCGCCGAGATATACCAGAGGAGCAGGCGCGAGTACCGCTTCCGCTTTTAGGCTCAAAACTTTTAAACGGGGCGCTTTAGGGGGCTATGGCGCGTAATAAGAAGCTGGGCAGAAAATTAAGGCTCGCGGCCGCGTTGAGGTCTAATAGGAACCCGCCGGTCTGGGTTAGGCTTAAGACGAAGAATAGGGTGACTAGATCCCCCACGTGGCGCAATTGGCGCAGGGTTAAGCTAAAGGCTTAAAAAACTCGGCGTTTCTCCGGCCATGTCGCAGACACAGAGGGAGTACAGGGTAAGCCTCAAGAGGGCTTATTGGGCCGCGCGGACTAGGCGCGCTAAAAGGGCCGTGAGGATAATCAAGGAGTTCGTGGCGAGGCACCTAAGGCTCGAGGAGGCCAAGGTGAAGCTGGACCCAGAGGTGAACGCCTATATTTGGTCCAGAAGCCTCGAAAAGCCGCCGCGCGTAATAGACATAGTAGTAGAGAGGCGCGAGGACGGCTCCGTCCTAGTTAAGCTGAAGAAGTAGATGGACCCCATCAAGGCGCTCAAGTATAGGTATACGCGCTACTGCGTCAATAGGGCATACGTCAACATAGACACCTCTAATAAGCCCGCCGACTTCGTGAACTTCTTAGAGGACGTAATAGATGAGCTGAGGGATTTAGAGCGGGAGTTCGGCGAAGACTTATCCAAGGCCGAGTCGCTATTTAGGACAGAGCTCATGAGCAAGTACAACGAAGTGGAGGAGAGGGATAAGGAGATAGCGAAGCAGCTATTTCTAGGGATTCTGAGGAATTGCCTAGATATAGAAGAGATAGCTGAAAGCAAGCTCGGCCCCGTCATAAAGGAGCTCATCAAATCGATCGAGGCGGAGTAGCCCAAAAACGCCGACTATATTAGTGCGGGTATTACTATACGCGCCGCCCGGCTACGGGAAAAGTCGATTGTTGGCTAAGCTGGCGGCTGAGAGCGGCGGGCGCGTAGCCGTATTCGTCCGCTCCCATCTAGAGGCTCTACAGCTGATGAAGTACTTAGACAAATACGGCGCAACCGCGTCGCTGATGTTCGGCAGATCGGCGCTTTGCGTCCACGGGGCGCGCACCTTAGGCGATTGCCTAGCCTTAAGGGAGCGGGGAATTTGTAAAGCAAAATATAAGTATATAAATAAGAAAATATATGATTTAAATAAAATATATGAAATGAGTATTTGTCCATATGAATATTTACATTCAATAGGACGCCAAAGCAAAATATCTATTATGCCTATGTCATATCTAGAAAGCCAATTTTATATGTCCTCTATCCTAGACTTAATAAATGACGTAGACCTAGTGCTTATTGACGAGGCGCATAACCTATTATTAAACGATTTAATCGTCGAGCGCGACGCTCCCAGCGCTGTGTATTGCGACGGTAGGGCGAGAAGATGCCTGCTACTGCCTATCCTCGCCGACATATTGCGCGGAAAACATCTGGCGGCGGCCAGCGCCTCGATAACTCCTCCATTCTCTGATATTTTTATAAATTTTCTTAATTTAAAATTTATAGATAAAGATAATATAATTTATGAAAATTTAATAATAGATATATATAAAATACCAATAAGATATTATACCAGAAAAAAGGCCGAGGTGATAAGGACTATTAAGGCCATAATCGACAGCGCCTTTAGGGAATATAAAAGGCTAGCAGTTTTTCTGCCAAACAAGGAGCTCGTGGAGTACTTTAAGCGAAAATTGAGCGAATACCCGGTAACCGACACGCCGCTCACGGGCGTAGACTCCATCTTGCTCACGTATTACAGAAGTCCTATCTCCGAGGGCGTAAATCTAGACCTAGACGCCGTATTGCTGATAGGCTTCCCCCTGCCCGACATTAGAGACCCCTGGGTCAGAGAGAAGGCGCGTATGCTCGACAAGCTGGGCTACGGCGGGTGGAAATACGCCTACCTCTTCGCTGCCGTCAGCGGCGCCGTTCAAGCCATTGGGCGCGTCATGCGCGGCTTAGAGGACCGCGCCAAGTACGTCGCGGCTGTGGACGACAGATTCTGGCGCTACCGCGCCTATATGCCGCGCTGGTTTTATAAAAGCGCAGTGCTTAGGGACGCGCCCAGTAATGATTGAGCTTCAAGTACTCCTCCTTGTTGCTCTATTAATTTCTATGATTATATATGAATTTAAGGATAATATATTAATAGGATTTCACTATATAATTCCAGTATTTTTACCATTAGATAAACATATAACAATAATAGGGCCTACGCGGTCCGGCAAAACGACGACGGCTAAGCGGATTGTAAGGAGAGGCCGTGTGAAGGCTATAGTGCTGGACTGGAACGGCGAATACGATTACGGAGTGAGGGTGCCCGCAAACGCGCTTACGCTGGATCTTTCGAGACTCAGCAAGAAGCTTATATCGGAGCTCATAGGGCTTTCACTTGATTTAAATGAGCCATCAATATATTTCTTATATAGGGCGATAAAGGAGTATAGTATAAATAATTTCGATGATATATTAAACGCTTTAGATGCGTATTTAACTACAACGAAGAGCGAGACTGAGATGAAGGCGGCTATAATGAGGAGAGTGGAATACGTTGTCGACGCGATTAGGCGCGGCAAAATTCCCATGGAGCTGTTATTAAAAACTAGAAAAAATATAATAATCAATTTATCTATTTTAACATTAATAGAAGAGAAAATTTTAATTTCTCTACTTGTTTTAGCTTATATATATAATTATTTTCAACATGCAGGCGTCTCGCTCAAGCCACAGCTATTCGTAGTAATAGATGAGGCCCAAAACATACTGGAGCGCGGCGCCGTCGTCCGCCACCTAATCACCGAAATTGCTAAATACGGCGTGAGGCTTATCCTCGTCACAAATATTTTGCCTCCCAAAGAACTTCTAGTTCATACAAATGTAATTATAACAAAATCGCATTATTTTTACGACTCAAATATTAGGGAGCCCAGCATAATTATATCGGATAAACCGAGGAAAATAACAAAATTTATATGATGGAGGAAAAATGCGATAGAGAGGCCGTTATATCGGTCTTGAGGGCGTTAGGCGTGGAGGTAGACGAGCTAGAGCCCTGCACAATATATTTAAACTTTATCTTAAAAAAGTTATCATATATTGAATCTTTACTTTATGATATAAGAGAGAAATTATATTTATTAGAGTATAAATGTAATAAGAAGATAAAGGAAAGTTATATATAACACGCCCATCAAGTCTTCTATGGAAAACTTTCGTACGCTCTATAAATATTCAGAAAAGCTAGATTCCTACTTTATTAAACGTATTACAGTTCAATTTTTACAAGATCAAGCGAGAAATGCAAAGGGTAATCTTATTACATTTAGGCCGTCAAAAATAGCCCAAGATCTAAGCATATACGGCCGCCGTGATCTCCGCGCAAAGACCGTCATGATTAGGGGCTTTTTAGACGAGCTAGTCCATAGGGGCTACATAACGGTGATTAAGCGAAGCGCACGGGGCAAGGTCTATGGGCTATATAGAAATGGCAAATTATGGGATTTATTAGAGAGATATGAAACTGATAAAATCTTAGAAATCTTAGAATCAGAAAAACTACAATAAAGAAGATTATCTAGGCGTTTTCCATTCCTATGACGTATATAGCTTATAAACTCTAATCGAATCTATAGTATGAGGCTCACCATATTAGTGGATAACTACGCCACATCGCTATCATCACTTCGGCTTAAGCTCTTGGCCGAATGGGGCTTCGCAGCCTATCTCCACGAGGCGAGGGTCCTCTACGACGTAGGCTCTAGCGGGGCTGCGTTAATCAACAACATGAAGGCCCTGGGCATACCGATCGACGAGCCAGACTATTTGGTCTTCAGCCACCGCCACGACGACCACACCGGCGGCCTTAAGGAGTTCTTAGAGAGGCGGAGGAGGCCCATCACCATTATCGCCCACGAGAACTTATTCGCAGAGGCCTATGCCAAGGATCAATCAGGGCTCTTCCCCATAGGTATTCCTATGGGCGAGGAGGAGCTGAGGAGACATAGGGCCGTTAAAGAGCTCGTCTTGATAAAGGGGCCTTATAAGGTGGCCGAGGGGGTTTACGTCTCCGGCGAAATACCGAGGAGGTGGGGCCCGACGCACAATAAGGGGGTCTATGGCGCCGACAAAACCGCGGAGGATCAAGTCCCAGACGACGCGGCTCTATACGTGGCCTCCGGCGACGAGATGAGCGCTGTGACGGGTTGCGGCCACTCGGGCGTAGAGAATATAATCGAATACGGCCTGTACATCACCGGCGCCAAGAGGGTTAAGGCCGTTGTCGGCGGGCTACACCTATTGGGCTTCGGCAGAGAGCGCGTCGAAGAGGTGATAAGATATCTGAAGGCGAAGGGCGCCCGCATTGTCGTCGGCACGCACTGCACCGGGCCTCTGGGCATGGCGCTTTTAAGCGAGGCCTTCGGCTCGCCTACGGGCGGCGTGGGCGCCACTATTGATATCTAACCACTATTGATAAGCGCGGCTAAGTACAGCAATTTAGCCGAGGCCCTAAAGCCCCCCGCTATGGGCTCTAGGAGGCCCCACTTGGTCAAATAGCCGAGTTGCCGCGCGGTGAATAAATCGAGCGCGGTCTTATAGGCCAAGGCGCCGAGCTCTACTACGTCCGAGAGCGCCTCCGGCTTTATCCCCAAGACCGCGGCTACCCGCTCCAACGCCTGGGAATAATCGGGCTCCTCCCACTCGCCACCTTCAAGATCGGCGAATATGGGGCTGAACTGCTCGCCGCCCGGCCCCACGTCGCCTGGCGCCACTCCGACGAGCCCCCTTCTGACGGCCGCCGGCACGTTAGACCTCACATATATACTCCCGGGGAGCGTCGCCGTCGGCGCTATTAGCTGGACCTCGACGCCGAGCGATTCCGCCAGCGCAGCCGCGACGCCTAAGCCTTTGGCGTATCCCCACCTGGCGTCTAGCGCTATCGAGCGAACCCCGTTGCTGAGCGCGGCTATAGCTGCCGGCGCGACGCCGGGCATCGCCGAGATGCACTTAGCGGGCTTGCCCACATAGGGCAGGAGCATCGCCAGAGGCGAGCCTAACGGCAGTTGCGCCAGGAGGAGGACGGGGTCCATATACTTAAGGCCGAGGGCTTTTTGGTCAAATAAGGCGTCGGCCGCCGCCGGCTCGCCCACAGCTACGCTGAAGGCGCGGATTATCCTCGGCTCAAGCGCGAGCTGGGGCGGTTGCCCTTTACAAAGTGGGGAGACTACGACGTCTACGGGCCTTAGTAGAGGTATGCCGGCCCCTCTATCTATTATTACGTCCACTAAGACGATTCATCCCCTCAATATAACTCTGGCTATGAGCAATCCCGTCG
>JZWT01000064.1 GCA_000960885.1 Thermoproteus sp. AZ2
AACGTGACGCATATAGAGGAGGGTGTAGACTCCGTCGTGTTGCGCACCTCATGTGGAGAACTTACGGCGGGCTATATCGCTTCTCTACATCTACTAGTCTGTGGGTCGTTAGTCCTAGTGTTGCCACTGTGGCAACATTTCGTGGCATTCTCTTTCTTCGTAGTCGGCTGAGGGGAATATATCTACAATTGATGCGACTTTGGGGTTGTTTTGTTTTCTGCTCTGACTTAGAGGAGTTGGTTTTTGAGTTCGGGGTTTAGGGATAAGGCGAATATGTATGTCATGAGGAATTTGCCTTCTGTTATCCGAAATTTGAAACGTTAGAAGTTTCCTTACTGCATTAAACTCCCTCTGAGTGTTAGTCTGGACGAGTTAACACAGATTTCAGCTACGGCCCAGCTGAACTCCGTTATTTCCCCCATTAACCTGAGGGGAGGGGGGAGTTAAGCTAGTGGAGTTGAGAGTCAGGCGGCTAAAAACCGCTCATCTTCGCCGCTCAGCGGACTCATCACGCCCTCCTACAGCGGGCTCGCTAAAAATATTGAGCCTATGTATACTCATATGAGGTAAACCTTATATATGTGGTCTTGGGTTTGGGCGTGGACTACGTGACGGTCTCCGCGAAGATACCGCGGCGCTTAAAGGAGTTGATGGATAGATATGGGGTTAAGGCGGGGCCCGTGATTAGGCGCGCGTTGGAGGAGGAGGTCAAGAGGCGTATGGCCGCCGAGGTTGAGGAGGAGGCCAAGGAGCTGGGCAAGAGGCTTGCCCACATATCAGACGAAGAGGTGGCGGCGTTGATCCGGGAGGACCGCTCTAGATGAGCCTCTTCGACGCCAGCGCCATAGTCAATTTATTGAAGAGGGGGCGCGCCTCGGTCTTTGTAGGAGGCTACACCATAGAGCTCGCCCGCTACGAGGCGGCGAACGCGATATGGAAGGAGCAGAGGATCGGCAAGCTGGACGAGGAGACCGCGTTGAGGTTTCTATCCCTAATACGCAAGGCCCTCGAGATCTTGGAGGTTGTGCCTATCGCAGGGCTTGAGGAGGGGATATATAGATTGGCCGTGGGCGAAGGGCTCACGTTTTACGACGCCGCCTATCTATACGTAGCTATACACAATAAGCTGGCGTTGGTGACGGACGACGTCGAGCTGAGGGAAAGGGGCGCGAAATACGTCGTGGCTAAGGCCAGCTCGGACCTCGCCTAATATCTTATCCGACGCGATAAAAAACGCAAGACCAATAGGCTTAGTGACTCTCCTAAAGCCTTGCCTCTTGGCGTTTATGTGCCCTGGAGACGGCGGCGAGACCACGGCGTTGTATAGGGGCCGCGCCGAGAGGGCGCCTAAGGACTCGCCCGTAATAAAGTTCTACGGCTCACTCGATACGGCCACCACATATGCCTTTAAGGCCGCCTCGCTTCTGCCCCGGCCTCAAGCTAGGGCCATGAGGCTTGTGGGCTTCGCCCTAATGGAGTTGGGCTTCTACTTAGCCACCGGGGACGCTGGGCACTACGGGCTGGCGCTCGAGTACTACAAGCGCGCGCTGAAGCTGGCCTACGCGATCTCAGGCCCCCCGCCGAGGAGCTGGGTCGCCTGCTCCTCGCCCGAGTGTAGCGCGGTGGACGAGGCGAGGGTCTGGATCAGGTGGGCCGAGAGGAGGGCCGTCTCCCTAGGCGAGGGGGACTCGGCGAAGCTCTTGAACCAGCTCTCCAACTTGGCGTTTGAAATAATGCTGACGCTTCCCCCACATAGAGTACAGCTCTAAGCCGCGGCGTCGGCGCTAGCAAATATAAAAACCCCTCATGCCTTGGAGGGCATGCCCAAGGAGGTGTTCTTGGTAGAGCTTTGGAGGCGATACGCGGAGAGGGCGGAGGAAATCAGAGTCAAGCGATATCCCGAGGAGGGCGTCGTCAAGCTCAAGGCTAGGATGAGGGGCTACCTCTACACAATTAGGCTACCCCCCGAGAGGGCCGACGCGTTGCTCGGCGAGCTTAAGGAGAGGGGGAAGTCGATAGTCGAGTACTGAAAAAACTTTATTTACTACCGCGTATTATACTCCGCCACCCAGACGCCCACGCGGCTGGGCGCATGAAGGCGGTGGGTTACCCCGGCCGCATCTCCCTATACCTTCGGCGCATCCAAAATATTTTTAAATAGGCCAATACTGCGTGGCCATGGAGTACGTCTATGCGGCTCTCTTACTACACTACGCGAAGCAGGAGATAAACGAGGACAACCTAGCTAAGGTGCTCCAAGCGGCCGGGCTCCAGCCTGACGAGGTGAGGGTTAAGACGCTCGTCGCGGCTCTGAAGGAGGTCAATATAGACGAGGCTATTAAGTCAGCCGCCTTCGCCCCAGTGGCCGCTCCGGCCGCCGCTGCCGCCGCGGCGCCTGCCCAAGCTCAACAAGCCGCGCCGGCTAAGGAGGAGAAGAAGGAGGAAGAGGAGAAGAAGGGGCCCAGCGAGGAGGAGATAGCGGGCTCGCTTGCGGCGTTGTTCTAAGCCTTTTCCCTAATCTTCACCATTTTAGAGAGTATTTCGTGCACCTCCTCGATATCTTTATGGT
The DNA here is from genome assembly GCA_000960885.1 of Thermoproteus sp. AZ2. Classification (GTDB taxonomy): domain Archaea; phylum Thermoproteota; class Thermoprotei; order Thermoproteales; family Thermoproteaceae; genus Thermoproteus. The sequence continues at coordinate 2,570 of JZWT01000064.1, forward strand.
ATATCCTATAGGCTTGGTTGCCGATCTTTAGCTCTATAAACCGCCTCTCCGGCTCAAACCTATATCCGTGCACCTCTATTGGGGCCCTCAAGCCCATGGTCTTGTTTATCACTATGCCCGTATCGTATATCTTCACGTCTGTGGCTATAATGGGGAATTGTATAGGCCTAAAGGTGAAGAAGTAGAGGGGGGAGAATATAGCGGTGAATGCCGCGAAGAGGGCTATGTCGCCTATATATGTGGCTAAGAAGCCGCCGAGGGAGGGGCGGAGGGCTCCGCTAACAGCCGGCACTATGTGTTGCTGGAGCAGGGGGAAGAGCCATACTCCTATCAACAATATGGGCAGGCTCAGCATGTATATCATGAAGTATCTATTGAGTCTGCCAAGCTCGGCGTTCAACTCCTTATCCTTCTCCATGGCCTTATTGACGTCCTTCTCCCCTATGTCGTAGAGGAGCCTCCCCCTGACGACCTCTTTAGCCTGCGCCGAGCCGCGGCGATACGACCTTATGCCCAGCGCCATTGAGACTATAAATACAGAGGCTATGTAGAGCAGGCCCACGAGCCAGAAGTATTGAGGGCCCAACACCGCCATCACCGCCGCATAGCCCAGGATGGAGGCCACCGTAATTAATACCCTCAGCGCTATTTGGTTCATAGCCGCTCTTATCCTCCTCTCATAAAATTTTTTCCACGCATCTTAACTCCGCCGTGGCTAAAATCACGTTTATCTGCGGCGAGGTCTCGCGGCACCCGGCGCTGAGTCCCTCCCACGGATTCGGCGTTGTAATAAACGACGTTCTGGCCTTCGACGCCTGCTCCAGGGAAGCCGCCGAGGAGTTTGTCAAGGCCTTCGGCATACGTCCCATCTTGGGGCTGGCCTCCATGAATAACCCCCACCACATAGGCGGCTTCTCGGCGTTTGGCGCGCCGGTCGTTCTGTGGACCGACGGAGTCCTAGCGTTGAGGATAAGGGGAGTCGTCTATAGGGCGCTCGGCCTAGGCCGCGAGGCGGTCCTCCTGGTGGGGAGGACGGTGGTATCCCCCTGCGGCATGTACACGGTGCCCTTCGGCGCGCTTTCGGCGGCCGGCGTAAAGGCCGATTGCTTCGTGGGAGGCCTCGGCGGCTCTACGGCCAGCCCCTACTCCGTGGCTAGGATCATGGGCGAGCTTAAGGCTATAGGGGTCCGTTGCGTCGCGCCGATACACACAGCCCCCGGGATAATTAAAGAGCTCGAGAGGAAGTTCAACGTGTATAGGCCGGGCGCCGGCTCTACGATGGAGGTCCCGTAATTTAAATATATGCATAAAGACCTAGCGGCGTGGGCCCGGCAGAGGTCGCGGCTATATACATAGCGGCTTGGTTCGCGCTGGCGGTAGCCGTATACGCCGTTAGGAAGGACTTGGTTAAAGGCTTCTTGCTCATCATGTGGAGCTCCGAGAAGGCCGCCGAGGCTATAAGGAGGATATCGGAGCGGCTCTCGGCGATACCCCTAAGGCTGTACGTAGCTGTGGCCGTGGCGTTGTTCCTCCTATCGGTCTACTCCCCCTACTTCCCCATCCCGGCCGGCCTCACCGTATCCCTTATGCCGAGCTTCCTCTACATCCTGCTCGCCTCGACCTTCGGCGCCGTTAAGGCGCTTATAGGGGGAGCCGTCCAGCAAGCGGTCGCCATAGGGGGGCAGGCGGGCGCCGTGCCTCTGCTCCCCGGCATAACTATACCTTGGGGGCAATTGCCCTATATCGCCGTGGCCGTGGCGGTCGGCGTAGCCCTGCACGAGTTTATGCATGGATACGCCGCCGTGAGGCATAGAATAAGGCTTAAGACGGCCGGCGTCTTCTCGGCCTTTTTCGTGGCCAGCGGCGCCTTCGTTGAGCCAGACGAGGAGGAGCTCAAGGCGAGCCCCCTTTCGGCTAAAATCGCGGTCTATGTAAGCGGCGTGGCCGCGAACGTGGCGCTGGCCTTGGCCGCCCTTGTGATATATTTAGCCGGGGTTCACCTAGGCTTGGGCGGCGCCGTCTTGTCAGCGGTGAATGCCCAGACAGCGCAGCTGGGCTTCGCGCCGGGCGACGTGATTACGGCCGTCAACGGCTGCGGGGTAAGCTCTAGGATCGTCGTGCCGGGGCAGTTGCTCTCCCTACTAAATTATCTAGTGGGCAATCCCTACGGCAAGCCCCTATGTAGCCCCAACTCGACGATAACCTTCACTGTTTCGAGGGGGTTCCGCGAGGAGTCTATAGAGGTCCCCGCGTCGAAATTCATGGACGGAGCGCTTCTATTGGGCCTAATAGAGGGCGGGCCTCTATATAGGGCAGGGTTGAAGCCCGGCGACAGGATAGTTGCGATATACGGATGCGGCGGCAACTACCGCATATATTCGGGGGGAGACCTGCTATATACTCTGGAACATATAGAGGAGGCGGGGCTCTGTAAGCCGGGCGAGACCGTAATAGTGGAGGCCGCGGCGAACGGAACCCTCGCGAATTTCACGGTCGTCCTGGGCTCAAGCCCCGACAATTCGTCGAGGCCCTTCTTCGGTATATATTCAAATCAAGTCGCCCAAATAGGCGACTCGGCCTTATTTAATATAAATTTATTTACTAATACTTTATTTATAAAATTCATTATGTGGTTTTATTTAATTAATTTAGGCTTAGCCATTATAAATGCATTACCCATATATCCGCTAGACGGCGGGCTTATACTCGACGCCTTGCTCGAGAGAGCCCTCGGGAGGCGCGCGGGGCGGGCCGCCACGCTGGCTATATCCATCGCATTCGCCGGATTCTTGGTATTCGATTCAGCGCTGGGCCTTATGAGCGGCTTATATACCCAAATCTTCCAGCTGTTAAGATGAGGCGCGTCTTAGTCGGCGTATTGCTGGCGGCTTTGTCGATAGCTGTGGCCGCAGCAGCCGCAGCTCTACCTATCTGGCCCTTGGTGTCCGATGAGCCGTACTATTCGCTTTATCCCAACGGCTCACTAGTGGTCGTCAACGGCGTGATCGAGCCTAGGACCGGCGCCATGTGGCCCTACTTCTACAACGCGACGGCCATCTTGGTCTTCCTATTCTTCGCCTCATTTATAGCGTCGTTTTTCGTCGAGATGGGCGAGGCGGTGAGGGCCTTCTTCGCGGTTATATCGATAGCCATAGCCGTGTTCCACTACCTCAGCCTAGTCACGATGACGAATAGCCTCGCCCTATATCCCCTAATATATACAATTACGCTGAAGTATCATGGAAATACTATTCAACAGTATTACTTAGATATAGGTCAAATATTTATTATTTATTCTATTTATAATATATGGAAGTTACTTGAGAAATAGATTTTCATACTCCTTTACATATTGTACAGATTCTTTGAGCGATACGAAGAGCGATTTGGCGTACTCCACGTCCTCCCGCGCCACCGCGTCGCGGCCTAGGTCCTTGGCCCTCAGCTGGGCTGGGACCAATAATTGTATGGCGTAGCGCAGAGACTCCTCGACGCCTATCTTGGTCAACGCCTCGAGGGCGTCGTCCGCCAGCCTTATGCCCTCCTCGGCGGCCTTTATCTTAATTATCTCCCTAACCTCCCTCTCGCCGTACGGCCGCGTCCTAATTATTATGAGCCTATCGAGCATGTCTTGCGGTATTCCGTGGGGCGACTCGATGTCGGTGCCCCGTATTTTGGCTATGCCCCTGTTAGTGGCCAGAATTATTATGGGGGCCAGCTCGTTCTCCATAGCCCTAGACAAGAAGGCGAAGGACTCTATATCTAAGAGGTGGGCGTCATCTATGAACAATATGCCGGGCACGAGCTCCGCCTTGCCCTCGTCGATGAGCTTTCTGAGGAATTGATCCGCCTCCCGCCTCACCTCGTCGGGTATCTCTCTGGTCTCCTCGACGAAGCCGAAGATGGCGGCCGTTAAGAGCCCTCTCTGCCTAGCCAGCGAGAGGTCTACGTCGTGTAGCGTGAAGAAGCGCGTTATCTCCTTCTCCTTATAGACGGGGCCTTTAGGCACCTCGACCCTCCTCCTTAAGCCTATATCGTATTGCTCGCCCGACTCGCCCCTGCCGACTACGGTCACGCGGCCTGTCTCCTCGTCGATCATAATTACGTCGCCCTCCTCTACGCCGAGCTCTATCAACTGGGCCGCTATCTCGGCGGGGACCCTCAGGGTCTTTTCGTCGTCGCGGGTTCTAAGCCTCACCGTGGCGCCCCTCGGGACCTGGACGTAGGGGTTGTAGGGGTGTCTATCGTATCTTATGTCTATGCCCTTTACCTCGCCCTCGTACACCTTCCTCCACTCCCTTATCCTAACCCCTATGGCCCGCCTGAGCGCCCGCATTAAGAACTCGGTCTTCTTCATCTCGGCGGAGTATATCTCGCCGCCCGATAAGGCCACAAACGGCGTATCTTCACTCAACTCCCTAGCTATGCCTATGGCCAACGCGGTCTTGCCCGTCCCCGGCGGCCCCACTATCAAGATGCCCTTGCCGGCGAATTTCCCGGCCTTAATCATTTTGACCACCATATAGGCGGCCTCTCTCGCCTCTACTTGGCCCACGAAGCCGTCCGCCGCGAACTCCACTTTGCCGTCCCTCACGCCCAGCCCCTTTATGTGAGTATGGGCCGCGAACCGCTCGAACTTAGACTTAACTTCTTCTATTTTTATAGAGGACATGGCACCGCCTTGAGCCGTGGTATAAAAAACTTCTAAGGCGCTGGCGCGCGGGGCGAAATATTAATTATCGTAATGAGATAAAGTGTTATGCTTGATGCGCGGTATTTAAAGCTCTTGGCCTTCCTAGCGCTTGCGCAGTCTTGGGCCGGCCGGCGGTTTATAGCGGCTAAGCTGGGCTACGGCGAGGGCGTAGTGCGGAGGATAATAGAGGTAGGCCGGGGACAAGGCCACATAACGGTCAATAGGGCCGGCGTCAAGATCACGGAGGCGGGGCTCGCCTACCTCGCCTCCGCCTTATCTACGTGTAAGCTCAAGCTACTCCTCTCTACCGCGAAATTTCCGCAGAAATTTTGCGGAAGGATTTGTGTGGCCTTCAGCTACGGCGAGGAGATAAAGAGCTTGGTCGCGTTCAGGGACGAGCTAGTGAGGCGCGGGGCTTGCGGCGCAATAATAATGGCGTTGGTCGGCGGCCGCCTCCACATACCGCTCGCCAATATGTACCTAGAGGATTTAGACGCGGAAACCGCGCTGTCCATAAAGGAGAGGGCTAAGGAGGGGGAAACCGTTATTATGTCGTGTGGAGATAACTTCAGCCAGGCGCTTGCGCCCATCGAGATATGTGATGATGGAACCCGGCCGATCGGTGAGGATCGGCATCCTATCTGACCTCGCCCTCTGAGCGGCAAATGACTATATAGATTTCTATAGTTAGCTAACATAATAGATATCTTTAGGGCTGACTAATCAGCATATGAGTGAACAGTCGGTGAGCATAAAGACAACGGGCAAAGTTATTCAATCGCCCTGCGGCCCCATTATTCACGGCCTCGAGGACGTATTGGTCAAGATGACCACGATAAGCGATATAGATGGCCAGACAGGGAGGTTGTGGTATAGGGGCTATCGCATCGAGGACCTGGCGGAGAACTCCAGCTATGAGGAGGTCGTGTATCTACTGCTCTACGGCAAGTTGCCGAACGAGAAGGAGCTGGCCGAGATAAGGGAGAGGCTCGCCAAAAATAGGGAGCTCAATCCGGCCACGGTGGAGGTCTTGAGGGCTCTGGCGAGGGGCCACCCCATGTTCGCCCTAGAGGCCGCGGTGGCGACGGAGGGCGCGTTCGACCCAGACAACCTCAAGCTGGCCGACGCGTTGAGGGCTGGGCGCTACAAACAAGAGGAGAAGGAGCTAGCGCTAAGAATAGCCGAAAAGCTTGTGGCCAAGCTCCCGACTATGGTGGCCTACCACTACAGGTTCTCGCGCGGCCTCGAGCCGCTCCGCCCCAAGCCCGATCTCTCCCACTCGGCCAACTTCTTGTACATGTTCTTCGGCAAGGAGCCGGATCCCTTGGCCACAAAGGCCGTGGACTTGTACCTCATCCTCCACGCCGACCACGAGATCCCCGCCTCTACCTTCACGGCGTTGGTCATAGGCGCCACTCTCAGCGACTTGTACTCAATTATAGCGGGCGCCATAGGCGCGCTGAAGGGTCCCCTACACGGCGGCGCCAACGAGGCGGCCGTCAAGTCGTATTTAGAAATTGGGGATCCGGCGAAGGCGAAGGAGCTGGCGGAGGCCGCCACTAAGCCGGGCGGCCCGAGGCTGATGGGCGTGGGCCATAGGGTCTATAAGGCCTATGATCCCCGCGCCAAGATATTTAAGAGGCTGGTGGAGGACTACGTCAATAAGTTCGGCGACCCCCAGAAGCTATTCGCGGTGGCCAGCGCCATAGAGCAGGCTGTCTTGGCCCATCCCTACTTCCAACAGAGGAGGCTCTACCCCAACGTCGACTTCTGGTCAGGCATAGCGTTCTACTACATGGGCATACCCTACGACTACTTCACGCCGCTATTCGCCATGTCTAGGGTAGTGGGCTGGACCGCCCACGTGATAGAGTACTGGGAGAACAATAGGCTGTTTAGGCCGCGCGCCTGCTACGTAGGCCCGCACGACCAGCCCTATATACCTCTAAAGCAGAGGAGTTAGGCGATAGAGTAGGTTATTTTGAGGGAGAAAACGCCTTTTTTCCCCTTAACCTCCAGCACGTTCGCGACGCCCATATTCCTAAGCTCCGCCGCCATGGGCAACCCTACCTCCTTAAGCTTGGCCTTAATCCTCCCAGCGACGCTGGGCGGGAGCTTGAGCTCACGCGACAAGGCCTCGACTATGGAGTCCACCACGTCGCCCTCGACCAGCTCCTCCAACGCCTCGTCTTCTTCGCCCCTTTCATGCTCTACCCTAACCACGGAGCCGTCCTCCTCGACCCACTTAATGACTAAGTCGTAGAGCTTTACTTCTGCGAGGACTCCCATGCGCTTTTCTG
>JZWT01000065.1 GCA_000960885.1 Thermoproteus sp. AZ2
CCTTAAACCGCTTGACCTCGGCCACTGGGTGCGACTTGAGGTAGCAGTCCTCACACATCCCCTCTATTAGCCGAGCGGTAGGGCGCCCGCAGACGGGGCAGATAATAGTCGGCACGAGGCCCCCTACGCTCCTCTTAAATTCTTTACCCCAGAGACCGCCTCAAGGCGAGCGCTATCGCGTAGGAGAGCGTCGGGGGCACAGCCTCGCCGACTTGGTTAAATTGGGAGTCCTTCGGCCCGAAGAAGACGTGGTCGTCTGGGAAGCCCATGAGCCTGGCCTGCTCCCTAACGGTTAAAAGCCTATTCTCCTCGGGGTGGACGAAGCGCCGCGAGCCCATAACCGTCGGCGCTATTTCATCCCACTTAAGCCTAATATAGTTCTCGTAGAACCCCTCGGCGCCCCTAAACCGCATTAAGGCGTCGCCGGGCTTAAGGCGCGCTATCCTCTCGGCCTTCCTCTGACTTATGGTCACCGTCTCGTGGTTTGGGAAACCCGAGTCGACAGGCGGCAACCCCGCCAAGGCCTCTCGCACTACCCGCGGCGCGGCCCTGGGGGGCTTTATCTCGACGTTCGATATGAACACGCGCTCCCGATGGCTAGGGGTGCCGTAGCGCTCCGCTAAAAGCTTATTGAAGTATATCTCGTCGAAGCCCACCCTCTTGAACTCGCGCCGTATCGCCTCCTTGAGAGGCCCCCTCGCTAGGCCGGGGACGTTCTCCAGCACGAACACCTTGGGCTGTAGCTCTCCGACCAGCCTGATGAAGTGGAGCGTTAATTGGCCCAAGGGATCTGTATAAAGCCTATCTAGGGGGTCCTCCATGCGGTTGGGGTTGGTGCTGGTGAAGGGCTCGCAGGGCGAGCCGCCTATGACTATATCGGGCCTGCCGTACTTCTCTATCTCCCTGTAGCTTATCTGCGAGACGTCCTCCTCTAAGACCACGGCGTGGGGGAAGTTGTAGCTGAACGTGCGCGCCGCGTTCGGGTCGATCTCAACCCCAATTATAATTTTAAATCCCGCCTCGGCGAAACCTCTAGAGAAGCCTCCGCCGCCAGCAAATAGGTCGACGACGTTATACATACACTTGTGATGAGTAACCTTTATATAGTTATGTCCACGCCGAATCATGTCTTTACGGAGGCTTAGGATGCGGCTCAGCGACCTGCTAGGCCTGCCGAAGCCCGACGAGCTCAGCGCGAAATATGGGAGAGCCTTTGAGCGCGCCGTCTTAGTCCTGCTTAGGGCAAAAGACGCCGTGGCCGCGCTCAGGGCCTTCATAGAGAGCTACGGCGAGCCCCACTCAGGCGCCTTCAACAAAATAAGGATGTTGGCGCCGTGGGCGAAGAGGGTGAAGGAGGCGCAGGAGGCCCCGCCCGTGATAGCCAAGATAGGCGGCGCGCTCCTGACGGCGCAGGCCGACTTCTTGGTCTCCTACGAGGATGGGAAGAAGGAAATAATAGAGCTCAAGAGCCACATAATAAAGAAGGACGAGTGGAAGGTCAAGGCCGAGTGGTCCTTCGCCGCAAAGGTCATGAGGATGTTATACCGCCGCGCAGGCTACGACTACCCTGTGAGGCTCATATATTTCGTCGAGGAGAAGGGCGTCGTGAAGCCTGAGGAGGAGGTCTATTTGTATCCTAAAGACGAGAAAGACGACGAGCACCTCCTCAGGGCCCTCGAGGAGCGGATAAAGGCCCGTTAAGCCGCCAAAGTAATTTTATAAGGCGCAGTCGGATGGCAGTTCGTGAGCGCCGAATACGACGTAATAGTGGTCGGCGGGGGGATCGCCGGATTCTCTGCCGCCTTATATACTGCTAGGCAGAGGCTGAAGACCTTGGTGATAACTAAAGACATAGGCGGGCAATTGAATATGACTACGCTGGTCGAGAACTACCCCGCTATTTTGAAGACCTCGGGGCCGGAGCTCGTGGCTAGGGTGCGCCAACAAGCTGAGTTGTTCGGGGCAGAGGTCATATTCGACGAAGTAGTAGATATACAGAAAGAGGGCAACGTCTTTAGGGTTAGGACGTATGGCGGCGACGAGTACGCCTCATTGGCGGTTATACTGGCCTTCGGCAAAACTCCTAGGGAGCTCGGCGTGCCGGGCGAGGCTAGGCTGAAGAACAAGGGCGTGTCCTACTGCACCATATGCGACGCGTCCTTCTTCAAGGGCCAAGACATAGCGCTCGTCTCCTGGGGCGACTTAGCTAGGGAGCCGGCCACGATACTCTCAACTACCTCCAACAAGTTCTATTGGATATTCCCCAGCGACAAGCCCATATACGACGACGAGTTCCTCTCCAACGTCCTAAACGCCGGCAAGGCCGTGTTGGTGCCCAACAGCGAAGTCGTAGAGATTAAGGGCAATAACAAGGTCGAGGCCATCGCAGTCAAGAATAGAAAGACGGGCGAGACGCAGGAGTTTAAAGTCGCCGCCGTCTTTATAGAGGTGGGGTACGTGACTAAAACCGATTTCGTAAAGCACCTAGTTAGGCTCAACGAGAGGGGCGAGATTATAGCCGATTGGGAGGGCAAGACCGCTACGCCGGGCCTATTCGCCGCCGGCGACGTCGTGGCGTACCCCTATAAACAAGCCGTAATAGCCGCGGCGCAGGGCGTGGCGGCTGCGCTGTCCGCCACGGCCTACGTATTACAAGCCAAGGGCAAAAAGGTGTATTCGTTAACCGACTGGCGCGCTGAAAAGATCAAATAACGAGGGCTTCTACGACCTCGCTCATACTGCTGTTCTCGAGGTTCCAGAGCAAGCGCAAGGTCTCTTTCTGTATATGCTCGGGGAGCACTGGTGCCGTGAGCTCTAGGAATTTCTGCTCCAGCTCCGAATCGCTCATAGGGTTTTTTGGGTGGCCCTTCGCGTAGTCCACCTGCTCCGTATACTTGGCGCCCGACTTAGTAACCACGGTTATCCTATTCGGGTGGGCCTTAGGGTATGCGGCGTCTAGCTCCTCGGCGACCTTAACCTCCATCTTCTTCATGAGCGAGAGGACGGCGGAATCCCTTATGCGCCTATAGTGCTCTATCTTTATGGGCCCCCACAATAAGGCCGCGGCCGTTATCCACATGATGGAGTGGTCGGCCGTCTCCTTGGTGTGGGGATCCCACTTCTCCGGATCCTTCGGCCCAATTATGTCGTAGGCGGCCTTAAACGTCTCTATAGTCACTCTCTCTACCTCGTCCGGCTTTACTTTCTCCCTAAGCCTTAGGGCCGCCTCTACGGCCGTCTGCGCGTGGTATTCCACAGGGTAGGGCTTTATGTACGTGTCTAAGATTCTCCTAGGCGGCGCGAGCCTCTCGATTTCGGATAGCGGCGAGTAGTCGAAGTCGCCGCCCAGCAACTGCCTTATGAAGCCCATCTCGCCCTCGAAGGGCTTATAGGGGCCCGTGAACCCCTCGGCCGCGAGCAACGCGGCGAACACGGCGTTTCTGGTGGAGTTTGCGGCCGCGGCCCCCTTCCACATGCTCAACTCGCCGACCCTCGTCTGCCTCATGGCGGCGTGGGGGACGGCGTATATGGCGAGCGCGTGTTGCGTCTGGGCCTCGTCTAGGCCCAACAACTTGGCCGAGACCAATACGCTGCCTACGCCTAAGAAGTTGACGTGGTCCCAGCCGCGCCGCCTAAGGCTCGCTGCGTCGCACAACGCCACGGCTGCCTCGTAGCCCACCGCGATCGATGCTATAATCGATTTCCCGTCTGAGCCTAGCGCGTCGCCCAACGAGAGGGCCGCGGCTATCATATCGCTGGGGTGGAGCGGCTCCTTGGAGAGGTATGTATCGTTGAAGTCGTGATATCTAATCATGACGCCGTCGACGAAGGAGGCCCAATCGGGGGGAACCCTATACCTAGTGCCCAGGACCCTGGCGCCCCACGCCCCCGCCAGCTTGGAGGCAGCCCTCCTAGCCAAGACGACGGGCTCTGCGTTATAGGCTGCGAAGGCTACGGCGAGCGAGTCTATAATTCTCCTCTTAACCTCGTGGACGACGTCGCTCGGTATCTTGTCGTAAGTCGTAGAGGCGGCGTATTGGGAGAGGGCCTTAGTTATTCTGTCCATGGCCTAGCCTAATCCTCCCTAATAACATTTTATCCACTTCCTCCGCAATTTTTCTATCGAATTCCTCATACTCGTAATAATTAATTAATTCATAGAGCTCCTTCCTAGTCATCATCTTGTCCAGAATAGGCTTCTGAGTGCCCTGCTCTAGAATAATTTTAAGGGCCTCCCTCATGGCGCCCAGGGCCGTCCTAAGCAACGTGACCGGGAATATTACGAATTTATAGCCGAATTCCTCAAGGCGCTTAGCCGGTATTAAGGGCGATTTCCCGAACTCCGTCATATTCGCCAACAGAGGCGCCTTAATCCTCTTGGCGAATTCGGCGAACTCCTCCTCGCTCTCGAGGGCCTCCGGGAATATAACGTCGGCCCCCGCCTCTAGATATATCTTCGCCCTCTCCACGGCGTCCTCAAAGCCCGTGACGCCTCTGGCGTCGGTCCTGGCCACTATGACGAAGTCCGGGTTCAGCCGAGCCTCGGCGGCCGCCCTTATCTTCTTCGCCATCTCGTCCGGCGGAACTACTTGTTTGCCGGACAAGTGGCCACATTTCTTAGGCAGTACTTGGTCCTCTATCTGGACGCCCGCCGCGCCGGCCCTCTCAAAGGCCCTCACAGCCCTAACCACGTTGAGGGCCTCGCCGTAGCCTGTATCTATGTCTACTATTAGGGGTATATCCACCGCGTCGGCAATATAGCTGACTACCCTCACCATCTCGTCCATAGTCACGACTCCTAGGTCTGGCAACCCCAACGAGGCCGTGACGGCGGCCCCTGAGACGTAGGCGGCCTTAAAGCCCATGGACTGGACCAAGAGAGCCGATATGACGTCGTAGACCCCGGGCGTCAACACGATGCCGGGCCTCCCCAGCTCGCGCCTAAGCTCGGCCACGACGTCTTTATGCTCCTTCTTCAATAACGGGGCGCGCATGATGGATAGACCACCAATATATTTGTGGAAAACGGGGGCTCTATGGACTCGGTAGATGCGGCGTTGTTGATGGAGGCCCAATACAATTTCCCCCTAGTTGAAAGGCCTTTTCTAGAGCTGGGCAGGAGGGTTGGGATAGGCGAAGACGAGGCCATAGAGAGGCTCAGAAGGCTCGCTACGGCCGGCATATTGAAGCGGATAGGCGCCGTCATGAACTATAGGGCAAAAGGCCTAGAGGCCGCGCTGGTGGGCTTCGCGGTGCCGCCCGAGCTAGTCGACAAGGTCGCCGAGGAGATCAACCGAGACCCCCAAGTGAGCCACAACTTTCTGCGGGACTACGCCCCCTTCAACGTCTGGTTCGTCACCAAGGCCCCGACCCCTGAGGAGCTAGAGGCGAAGGTCAAGGCGGTGGCGGATAGGTGGGGGCTGGACTACGTCGTCTTATACTCACTGAGGACGTATAAGCTCGACGTCCGCTTCGACATAGTGAGAGGGATATCCCGATCTAAGCCGCAGATATTGCCGGAAAATCCGCCGAGGATAGAGCAGTTGGGCGTACCTAGGCAGTTCTATAGCAAAATACGGTCTCTGCCGCTAACTAAGGAGCCATTTAGGGAGGCCGCCGAGGCGTTGGGCAAGAGCGTGGGGGAGGCCTTGGACTTAATACAAGAATTGCAGAGGGTGGGCGTGCTTAGGGAGCTACACGCAACTCTGGACGGCGAGGCGCTCGGCTTTAGGGAAAACGCGATGGTCGTGTTGAGGGAGCCGCTGTGCGAGGAGGCCGCGATGATGGAGGAGTCCACCCACGTGGTGCTCCGCAACACGGTGCCCGGCAAATGGCCCTATCCCTGCTATTTTATGATACACGCAACGACGCAGGACAAAATCGCCGAGAGGCTCAGGGCCTTGAGGGCCGAGCACAGGGCCCTCTTCAGCCTCCGCGACCTCTTGGGGAGCAAGGCGATGGGGGCCAGAATAGAGGCTGTGAGCGATTAGGCCTCAGCCGCGGCCTCCTCGGCGCCCTCGCCCGTATAACACCAAATACCGCGCTCTTTCTGGACGAAGCCCCTCCTCCTAAGCATAACAGAATTCAAGTTCTTGCCGTAGTACTTCCGCACCTCCGAGAACGTGAGGCATTTATCGGGGCGTTTAAGCGCTTGGCTAATCACGGCGTCCCAGCCGCCCTCATAGCTCTCCGATAAAAGCTCGGGCTTCAACTCCTTTAGCACCTCAGGCAATTGCTGGGCCACGGCCTCCTTCACAACTTTTGCCAATGCCTCTTGGAACCTCTTATCGTTTACCAGCTCGTTGACCGCCTCCCTGGCTACGTCTATGAGTCTCACCTTACAAGGTTGCTCCAGCAACATGCGCAACGCGTCGTCGAACGGCGCGTCTGGGCGCGGGAGCAACCTCCTAAGCCTCTCCACAATAGACTGATCCCTGACCTCGATATGCATGCCCCCTCTACCTCAACAATATATAAACTTTATATTTACCGCACTACTTGAAGACGGCCAGCCTCAAGCGCTTGGGCAAGACCTCCCTCGGGAGCTCTGCGCCTATGAGCTCCACGTTTACGGTCTGCTCATTCCACGGAGTAGAGCGGCCGAAGGCCCTCGGCATATACCCCCGAATGGTTATCCCCTTGTGCGCCGCGGCGTGGACTACGACGACGCGCTCCACGTCGAGGCCCTTAAACCGCGCGTTGTTCTCTAAATTCCTCAAGACCTCTAGGTAGGCCTCCGCCACCTTCACCGGCCACTTGGCCACAGGCCAGCCTCCCCACGGAGCGGCGTGGTGGGCTTGCTTCTTGGTAAATCTGCGGATGGGCACAGGCCTCTTAAGTCTCACCACGTCCTCCAGCCAGCTCTCAGCTTGTTTTATCGTCATGTATTTTATAAAGGAGGCCACCTCGACAGATTTCTTCCACGACATCCTGAACTCATTCCCATACGCCTTAGCTATCTGGTCGCTGGTTATCTTGACTCCGTACTTCTCGAAGACTCGCCTAATTATCTCCTCGTCCGAGGCGCTGTAGTTAAGCCTAGCCACGCGGCGCCATAGGGCATTGTTTTTAAGTCTTAGCCCAGCGCCAGCCGTGTCGCAGTACTGGAGACTGGTGCGCGGAGAGCACGGCGTGTTGGCCGCAATGGCAGCCGCGGCGTCGTACGCGTTGGCGGGAGGGAGGTCGCCCGAGGCTACGGCCCTCCTAGCGGCCAGCACGTTTTTAGCAGAGGCCGGCATGTTCGCCCACAACGACGTCGCGAACCTCGCCGAGGATAGGCTGAATAGGCCCAACGCGCCCCTCGTCACGGGGGCCGTGAGCCTAGGCGCGGCTAAGGCCGTATCCGTCGGGTCTTATACGCTGGGGCTCATAGCCGCCGCGTTTTTGGGCCCAGCGCCCTTGGCCATCTACGCCGCGGCGGCGGTCCTCGGGGCATTTTATAACATAAAGGGCAAGAGAGTGCCGTTCTTGGGGAATTTCCTAGTGGCGTTTCTCACATCCCTCGTCTATATATACGGCATGGCCGCGGCGGGGCTCTATTTCCAGCCCCTCTTCTTGCTATTCGCCGCGTCTCTGCTGGCTAATCTAGGCAGAGAGCTCGCCAAAACCGCGATAGACTACTACGGAGATAGGGCGGCCGGCATAAGGACTGCGGCCGTCGTCTTAGGCCAAGAGCGCGCCGCGAGGCTCGGCGCATATCTAGCCGCATTCTCCACCCCCATAGGGGCATATCTGGCCTTTGAGGCCGCGGCTACGCTCCCCGTGTTCGCGGCGGGCGTAGCCATAACCACGGCCGCCCTAGCCGCGCTCTCCTACTTATGCCTTAGGGGGAGGTGGGAGACCTTCCGGAAGGGGAGCCTCGCGGCCTTCGGCGTAACCCTAGCGGCGTTAATGATACAAGCACTAATCGCCGTATAGGCGTGCTGGTCCTAGTCGACCTGGACGGCACTCTGATCCCCTTGGAGTCTTGGGACCCCGTATTCTACGAGGTCGCCGCCTCTGTGGCCTCGCGCATAGGCATCGAGCCCGGCGACTTCTGGGGCTTAGTCAAGGCGTTCCACTACCAGCTCATGCGGCGCCTAAGCCCGAGGGCCTTCGACTGGCAGTACCTAATAGAGTCGGTGGCCGCGAGCTTCGGCATATATGAGGTGCCCAGAATAGAGGACGTGCTGAATAAATACGTGGCGGGCTTCAGCTTATACGACGGCGCACTGGACCTGCTTAAAGGCATTAGGGACATGGGCCTGGAGGCGGCCATAGCCACCAACGGCCTGTATCAATACCAGTATATAGTTATAAAGGCCTTAGGACTAGAGAAATATATAAAAGAGATTAGAACTTCTGATAGATACGGCTGCATCAAGAGCTGTAAGGAGTTCTTCGACGGCGGGGTCGCCATGATCGGCGACAACCCAGTATTCGACGTGTATTTCCCCCAGAGATATGGGCTAAAGACTATCTTCGTAGGCAGCTGGGCCGACAAGGCGCAGAAATACGGCGAGCTCCTCGGCGTCGATTTGAGCTCGACGCGCCCGGACTACGCCGTGAGGGACTTAAGAGAGGCGTTGAGGGCGCTTAAGGAGACCCTCGACCTCATCTATTAGCGCATAGCCGCTCCTCGCGCAAGCCCCTCCGCGGGGCCCCTTTGGCCGCCGGAGGCGATTACCTAGACCCCGCGCCCTACCTAACGCCGGCGCCCCATCCGGCGGCCCCACGACTAAGGCGCTCCCTCGGCTTCACCTTAAAATGCAGTACAACATCTCCCACCATGTTGATAATAAACCTCACGATACCGCCGCTGATCATACTCTACTTAGCTCCAACAATATTGTCCAACGCCTCGCTCCCGGCGCCGCCCTTATCCCAAGTCGCGGCCTATATGCCGAACGGGACCCCGATACCTAGCTGGGTGGTGGGGGGCAGGCTTTATGTGCTCCAAGACGGCGAGCCGGCCGTGGTGGAGTACGTGCCCCAGTACACAAACACCAGCGGGGTCTTGGCCTTGTCCGTGGAGGCGGCGGGCGGAGCCGTGGCGGTGGCGCCCCCCGGCATAATGATCTACGACATATCTCCGCCCAACTACTCCATAGTAGCGGTCAACAAGAGCGGGCTCTACATAGCCATAAGGGCCAGCAACGCGACCATAAAATACGCGCCGATAGCCATAACCATATCCTCGACTGCCACATCCTCGACCACGACGGCCGCCGCAACGACGGCCACGGCGCCGGCCAAGACCACGAGCGCGCCCAGCACGACGGCGGCCAGCTCCAGTTCGGCCACGAGCGCCGCCTTACCGGTAGCCATAGCTTACTACGTCTACGCGGCCGTAGCCGCCGCCGCGGCCACAGCGGCCATATATTTCCTGGCCGCCCGACTCTCGTCGCGTAGAGAGGACTGCGCAGGCCTAAGCGACACCGACCTATACATCTTGAGGGCCTTAGATAAGCTGGGCGGCCGCGCGGCGAGGCCCGCATTGGCCCAGGCGCTGGGGCTACCCGCCAGTACTCTACACAAACATCTACACAAGCTCTCTAGGTATGGCTATATTAGGCTGGTCGC
>JZWT01000066.1 GCA_000960885.1 Thermoproteus sp. AZ2
TATCTAGAAGGGGCTTCCTAAAATTAGCCGTGGCGGTAGCCGCTGGAGCCGCGGCGTCGTATTTAGCCGCCCGCTTATTCCTCGCCCCCAGCCGCCTCGGCCTACGCCTACCCGTGTCTTTGCCCGGCTCCATATTCGCGAACGGCGGCGTCGTATTAAACGAGGAGGAGATAGCGTTTCAAATAGTGCCCGGCGAGCGGGGGGATTACGCCTTGCTCCTACGCGGAGGCGAGCTGACCGTTATACCGGATAACGCGGACGTAAGGCCCAATACCGACTACTCGAACATCACAGGCTCGCAGATGGTCAACGGCCTATACTTCTTCGGAGGCGGGGAGGAGGCCGCGGCGCCTTGGTCCCCATGCGCGTTCCCCTGCGCCCCCTATCTCGCCGTCTACGACGGGACTCTTAGGATTATTAAGATACCCAGCGGCAGCTGCGACAACATGAACTTCACCGGCGTCGCCTACGACGGCGAATACTACTACGCCTTCGGCGGCGCCAACGTCGGCACCGAGACGGGGTGGACCGGCGTAGTTATATTGGACGGGGGCCTCAATATCGCCGCTATGAACTCGCTGGCGCCCTACGACGACGCGGGCAACCAGATAAACATGTATAGGTCCGGCCCGAAGCAGTACTCGGGCGGCAGAATATACACGTTGGCCTACAACGGGCCAAACCTATATCTGGAGTCCGTTAAGACGCCTATACGCAACGCCGGCACTATTTGTTTTCAAGCAAATATAGCCCCCTCCTTCGAGGCGTACGTCGCCGGGGACTTCAACCCGTCGGCCATACCCGTGTTGGCGCCCGACCTCTCCGTGGCCTATTTCAACGGCAAATCGGTTATATGGAGGGGCCGCGAGGGGGACGTGATAGATTCCGTGCCGATCCCCAACCCCGCCGGAAACGTCTTCATTAAGGTGAAGGGGGGCGAGTTGTTCGTGGCGAATCAAGACGGCGGCGTCTTTAAGGTCTTGGCGCCCACGGCGCGCGAGTTTAAGGGCTTGGGCTTTATAGATTGGCGCGGCTACGCCGTGGTTTTTGAATCGCTGAGGGCCGGGGCCCGCGTATCGATTATCCCGATAATTTAGCGCCATGGAGATCGAAGCCGTTGCTAAGGGGCGCGTGGTCAGAGTGCGCGTCGATAAGCCGAGGCCCTTGGTTGAGATACCCTTCGAAGGCACCCCCGCTGAGCCGCCGCCCGGCATAAGGATATCGAGGGGGCCTCCGCCCTTCCTAGAGGCCGGGGAAGCCGGCGTAGTGGTCAGCAGAGGGCTCTCTCTTGAGGAACACGTCTACGGGCTGGGGGAGAGAGCGTACGACCTAGATAGGAAGAGGCGCTTATATCGCATGTGGAATACAGACGTGGGGTGCGCCTCCGCCTATAGGTGGTACGTCGACCCCATGTACGTCTCAATACCCTTCTTCATAATCTTCGACAAGGAGAAGGCGGAGGGGTATTTCTTCAACACGGGCTCGGAGGCCCTCGTCGACGTGGGCTTTAGGCGCTACGACGAGGTTACCGTGTTTGTGCCGGAGGAGTCCGTCGAGTTCTTCATCATTAGGGGCAGGGGGCTGGAGGAGGTGCTGGAGGCGTACGCGGAGCTGGTCGGGAGGCCCCACCTCTTGCCCGAGTGGGCCCTCGGATACCAGATATCTAGGTTCAGCTACTACCCCCAGGAGAGGGTCATTGAGGTGGTCAAGAAGTGCGCGGAGAGCGGCATAGGAGTGACCGCGGTCTACCTAGACATCGACTATATGGAGGGCTATAAGGCGTTTACGTGGGACGCCGAGAAGTTCCCCGACCCGAGGCGCCTCGTCGACGAGCTACACAAGCTAGGCGTGAGGGCGGTCACTATAGTAGATCCATTTATCAAGGTCGACCAGAGATACGATGTTTTTAGAGAGGCTCTAGGGTTATACGTAGAGACGGAGAAGGGCGAGATATATATAGGGAGGGGGTGGCCGGGGGCGAGCGCCTGGGCGGACTTCTTAAACCCGAGGGCCAGGGAGTGGTGGGCCGAGGCGATAAGGCGTTGGGTCAATAAATACGGCGTAGATGGGATTTGGCTGGACATGAACGAGCCCACGGACTTAGCCGCGCGGGATTGCTCAATGGATAAGGGCGCAGTTCACGACGCGGGCGGGGCTAAAGTGCCACACGCGCGGGCCCACAACCTATACGCCGATTATCAAGCCGAGGCCACATACGAGGGCCTTAGGAGGGCTGGGAGAGAGCCGTATATTCTATCTAGGGCGGGCTCCTTCCGTATACAGCGCTACGCCGCCGTGTGGACCGGCGACAATATACCTTCGTGGGATGATTTAAGGCTACAGACGGCCGTGGTGCTGGGCCTCTCGATGAGCGGGGTGCCCTACGTGGGCATAGATATCGGCGGCTTCGCGGGCGCCGCCGGCTCCTTTAAAGAGGGGGCCCACGGCGTAAACGACCTAGACTTATTAGTGCGGTATTATCAAACCGCCCTCTTCTTCCCCATATTTAGGACGCACAGAGCGCCCGACTCCATGGATAAGGAGGCTTGCTTGCTACCGAGGCCTTGGCGTGACGCCGTAAAGCGCGTCATAGATACTCGATACCGCTTCCTGCCGTATCTCTCAGCCCTAGCGCTTGAGGCCCACGAGAGAGGTCGCCCGATGCTCCGGCCCCTGGCCTACTACCACCAAGACGACCCAGACACCCACGCGATATATGATGAATACTACGTCGGCCCCTACGTCTTATACGCGCCCTTATTATCTAGGGAGGGCTCGCGGCAGGTTTATTTGCCGAGGGGGAGGTGGGCCGACTTCTGGAGGGGGAGGATATACGAGGGGCCTGCGTTTATTAAGAGCGAGGACGAGATGCCCATATACATCCGCGAGGGCTCCGTCGTGCCTTTAGCCGGCGATGGGGGCGGCCTAGACTTCTTCGTATTCGGCGAGGGCGGGAGCATAAAGCTGAGGTCCGGGGTATTCGCCGAGGTCTCCGGCGGCGTGCTGAGGCTCTCCTCGCCGATTAGGATAGGCAAAGTGATCTCGCCGACGGGCGTAGGGCTTGCTGAGGTCGAAGTCGGCGGCGTAGTTGCCGAGGTACGCCTAAGGTGAGCCCCAAGTGCCTCTAACGACCCAGCTCGGCTCATTTGGATCAAAGGGCTCCTCGCCGGCATACACCAGCTCCTCTAAAAGCCTCTCGTTCACCTCAACGCCCAGGCCGGGCCTATTGGGGACCTTGGCGTATCCCCCCTCGATAGGGGGGAGGCCTATGACTAAATCGCGCTTCCACTGAGGCCAGAAGTCGTAGAAGGACTCCTGTAAGTCGAAGTTGGGCAAGACCGAGTCCAGCTGTAGAGTGGCCGCGTGTAGCAACGGCCCGTTGGCGTTGTGGGGGGAGGCCATTACGCCGAACGATTCAGCGACGGCGGCGGTCCTAAACGCCTCGAGGATCCCGCCTATCCTCCCCACGTCTAGCTGAAGCTCGTCGAGAAGCCCCTCCCTTAAGTACACCAGCGCCCAATCCCTCCGTATTATCCTCTCCCCCAACGCCACTCTAAGCCTCACCAGTTGCCTATAACGCCTAAGCCCCTCGACGTTTTCAGGGTGCACGGGCTCCTCCATGAAGTATGGGTTGTATGGCTCTAGCCTTTTGGCTATCGCTATTGCCGCGTTTGCGTCGAATCTGCCGTGGTGTTCTATTAGGATGTCTACGTCGTCGCCCACGGCCTCTCTGACGGCTTTTACCCTCTCCTCGGCCTCCCTAAGCCCCCTCTCGTCTATTTGGTCGAAGTATTTGCCGAAGGGGTCGAACTTAAGGGCCGTATAGCCCATGGAGGCCACCGCCTTGGCCCTCTCGGCGAAGCATTGGGCCTCGACGCATCCGCCATACCAGCCGTTCGCATAGACCCTAACCCTATCCCTAAGAGCGCCGCCGAGGAGCCTATACACCGGCGCGCCGAAGTGTCTACCCGCTATATCCCACAACGCCATCTCGACGGCGCTTAGGGCGCCCGCGGACTCCAAGGACACCGATAGGTTGAAGTCGTGGAGGTACCAAAGCCGCCAGTTAGCTTGTATGTTCAGCGCATCGCGGCCCTTCAGCGCAACGCCTATCCTCTTAATAATCTCGACGACGGCTTTAGCCCTATTCGAGGAGACGGTCTCGCCGTAGCCCACTTGCCCGTCCTTGGTGGTCACTCTGACCACAACCATCAGCGACGCCCACTTCTCCTGCGCTCCGGCGCGGCCTATTATGAAGCCCTCGACGCTGGATATCGCCGACATGGAGCCTTACACCTCGCCCCTAGTTATCTCCTCTGGGTCCGGCCTACGGCTTATAATCCTCCCGCCGTCTATTACCACCTCGTTGCCCGTCATGAATGTGTTGTAGTCTGAGGCTAAGAAGGCTAAGAGGTGGGCCACCTCCCTCGCCCTGCCCATGCGCCTCAATAAAGTCGCCGCCCTCCTATCCAAATCCTCGGGGGCCTCCTCAGCCTTCGTGTATATCGGCCCCGGCGACACCACTATGACTTGTATCCCGTAGGGCCCTAAATCGACGGCCATCGACTTAGCCATAGATATAAGGCCCCCTTTAACTGTAACGTAGGGGAAGGACCTCTCTAGGGGTAGTGGGCTTGTATCGCCGCCACGTTTATTATCTTCCCGCGTATGCCTCTCCGTATCATAATTCTGGCCGCCATTTGGGATAACAAGAAGGGCGCCGTTAAGTTGAGCTCTATCATGGAGTCCCACTCAGACAACGTGGTCTCCAACACGCTGAACCTAGAATTCCTAGAGGCGTTGTTGATCAACACGTGTATCTCGCCTACCTCCTCCTCGAACCACTTAATGAAGGACAACACCTCCTCCCTCTTAGATAGATCCACTCTCTTGAAGATAATGCCGCGCGCCTCGAGCTCGCGCCCTGCCTCCTGGCCCAGCCCGACGCCTATAACTCTGGCGCCCAGCTCCTTAAAGAGCAGGGCCGTCGCTCGGCCTATGCCGCGGGTGGCGCCCGTTATCAACGCAGTTTTTCCGTCCAGCCTTATATTCATGTCAAGTTTATTGCGAGGACCTTGACCTCGGTCATGGCCATCATGGTGTCGCGCACGCCCTCCCTCCCTATGCCGCTCCGCCTATATCCGCCGAAGGGCAAATTATCCCACCTAAGCCTGGTGGTGTCGTTTATCATAATAGTCCCTGCCCTTATTCGGGACGCGAGCCTATAGGCCCTGGAGAAGTCGCGCGTAAATATCGAGGCGTCTAGGCCGTACTCGGTCGAATTGGCCAACGCCACGGCTTCATCGTCGTCGTCTACGACGACTATAGGGAACACCGGGCCGAAGACCTCCTCCCTTAAAACCCTCGGGCTACTGCGCTTGTAGTCGACTCTTAATACAGTCGGCGGGAAGTAGAAGCCCTTCCCCGGGACCGGCAGCTGCAACACCACGCGCGCGCCGGACGCCAAGGCGTCGTCTACGTACTCCTTCATGGCCCTCACGGCCGACTCAGATATCAAAGGCCCTATGTCCGTGTCCTCGGCCATCGGGTCGCCGACCTTAAGCCTCTTGATCTCCTCGGCTAAAGCCTTAGAGAACTCGTCGGCCACCTCGCGCCTCACCACCAACCTCTTAGTCGCGTTGCAGTACTGCCCGGCGTAGTCGAAACGCCCCACGGCCGCCGCCCTCGCGGCCTTGGCCAAATCCGCGTCCTCGAGCACTATCATGACGTCGCTTCCCGCCCAACTCCATGAGCAACCTCTTCCCCCTTCGCGACGGCCTTAGGGGCTATAACGCCTAGGCCGACTCTATCCGAGCCCGTGAACGTTATCATGGCTATCTTCGGGTTTGAGGCGAGCTCTTCGCCTATCATGTTCTGGTCGCCGGTGACCACGTTTACGCTACCAGGGGGGAAGCCGGCCTCGAGGATAAGCCTCGCGAGCTTTATTTGCGTTAACGGCGCCGCGGGGGCCGGCTTGTGGACAACCGAGTTGCCCACGGCGAGGGCCGGCGCCACCTTGTGGGCGAAGCTAGCCGCTGGGAAGTTGAACGGAGTTATGGTGGCGACTACGCCGATGGGCTCCCTCTTAACTATAGCTATTCTATTCTCATTGCCAGCGGGCCACTCGTACATGTCCAGAGGCACGAACTCGCCGGTTAACACGCGCCTCACCTCAGACGCCGCGAGCTCGAATATCTGGGCCGTCCTCTCTATCTCGAGCCTAGAGCTCCTTATAGGCCTCCCTATCTCTAAGGCCATCGTCTTCGCCAAATCGTCGGCATTCGCCCTAATCAGCTCGGCGACCTTGAGCAAGGCCCTGCTCCTCTTAGCGGTCGGCGTAGCCCACAGCCTCTCGAGGGCCGAGTACGCGGCGTCTATGGCCTCCCTCACCTGCTCTAGGGATAGGCTCGGGACGTAGTCCACGACCTCGCCCGTGGCCGGGTTAACCACGGGCTGTTTCACCTCCCCGCCGACTAGTCTGTCGCCGATGGGGACCTCCATGGCTTATTAATCCTCCTCCGCTTAAAAATTAGCCCATTTATATATTATGTATCTGTATACAAACATTGAAATAGACTAAAATATTTATAGCCAAATAGAGCAATAGGGGATAATGTCGCTAAAAGTAGCTGTACACGATAGGGCCGACAACGTCGGCGTAGCCATAGACGACATAAAGGCCGGCGAGGAGGTCGCCTACGTATACGTCTCGGATAAGGCGGTGGGGGGCAAGCTTAAGGCCCTGGAGGAAATCCCGCTGGGGCACAAAATAGCGCTGAGAGACATAAAGGCCGGCGAGGCCGTGGTTAAATACGGCAGGCCTATAGGTGTAGCCGCCAAGGATGTACGCGCCGGCGAGCATGTGCATGTACATAACTTAAGGTCGGCCAAGTGGAGCTTTGGAGGGCGATGAACGCTCTAACGTTTAAGGGCTATATCAGAGAGGACGGATCGGTGGGCATAAGGAACCACGTAGTGGTAATCCCGGTGGACGATTTATCCAACACAGCGGCTCTAGGGGTGGCGCAACTGTTGAGGGGCGTCACCGCGATCCCCCACCCCTACGGCCGTCTCCAATTCGGCCGAGACCTCCAACTGCTCTTCCACGTCCTCGGGGGCACCGGCGCCAATCCCAACGTAGCCGCGGCCGTCGTGATAGGGATCGACGATAGTTGGGCCAATAAGGTGGCCGACATAATAGCTAGGACTGGGAAGCCCGTCGAGGCCTTCTCAATAGAGGGCTACGGCGATCTTAGAGCAATAGAGAGGGCCGCTAGAAAGGCCAAGGATTTCGTCCAATACGCCAGCGAGTTGCAGCGAACCGAGGTGGACGCGTCTACGCTAGTGGCGAGCATAAAATGCGGCGAATCGGACACTACCTCGGGCCTCGCCTCCAACCCGGCTCTTGGATACGCCGTAGATAGGCTTATAGACTACGGCGCCACCGTGCTCTTCGGCGAAACTTCGGAGCTCACAGGGGCTGAGGACATCGTGGCGGAGAGAATACCCGACCCCGCGCTTAGGGAGAAGTTCTGGCGGATATATAGGGAATACGTCTCAGTGATAGAGAGGGAGGGCGCCGACATGTTGGGATCGCAACCAACCGAGGGCAATATAAAGGGGGGTATCTCGACTATAGAGGAGAAGGCCTTAGGCAATATACAAAAGCTCGGCACAAAGCCCATAACCTGCGTATTAGATTACCTAGACCCATTGCCCAAGGAACGCCGCGGCAGGCTGTGCTTCATCAACACCTCCTCAGCCGCCGCCGAGTTTATAACGTTGGCAGCCGCCAAGGGCTCCGTGCTCCACTTCTTCACTACGGGCCAGGGAAATGTGGTCGGGCACCCTATCGTGCCCGTCATAAAGATAACCGCGAACCCCAAGACGGCGGCCTCTATGAGGGAGCACATCGACGTGGACGTCTCAGACCTATTGCGGTTTAAGATCTCCGTGAGCGAGGCCGGGGAGCAGATACTCCAATACGCCGCCAAGGTCTTAAACGGAAGACTTACGGCGGCTGAGGTTCTACGCCATGAGGAGTTCTCGCCGACGAAGCTGTATATCAGCGCCTAGCGCAGGAGGACCTCCCTGATGTATTTCATTACGCTATCCTCGTGGTCCTCCATAGCCCTCCCAGCCCTAGAGGGGTCTCTGCTCCTAATAGCCTCAAACACGGCCTTATGCTCCTGCGCCTCTTGGAGGCGCCTTCTCACATCTAAGAATATGCGGACGCGGGCCGGCTTAAGCCTCAGCTTAAGCCTCCTGAGCTCCTCATATAAGTACGCGTTGCCCGCCGCCTCGGCTATTAAGTCGTGGAAGGCCCCGCTCAGCTCGGCTAGCCTAAACGGGTCCGGAGAGGCGGCGCAGCTCTCCCTTAAAAGCGCGTCTATAGTCTCCTCCAGTTGCCTCAACGCGTGCTCAGGGGCCTTAGGCGCCGCCGCCTTGGCCGCGGCGACCTCTAGAGGAATTCTGACCTCATATAGGGCCTCTACGTCCTCCTTCGTCAAATAGGCCACCATATAGGACCTGCCCATCTTCACCAATAAGCCGTCCCGCTCAAGCCTCGCCAGCGCCTCCCTAATGGGCGTCCGGCTCATTTTGAGCTCGGCCGAGAGCTCAAGCTCCTTTAGCAGCTGGCCGGGCTTAAACTTACCGCTAACTATGGCGTCTAGAATCTTCTTATACGCCTCGTTGTATAGAGTCACGTATTCAGCGAATTATTTATTTAAATTTTTATCAGGCTCCATGGCTAAAATAACTAAGGTCGAGGGCGTAGCCTTATCGGTCCCCCTTACGCCGACTGAGCCCCGCCAGCTTTGGGCAGAGCACTGGAGTAGGCAATTCCTAGTTAGGGTATGCGACGACGGCGGCATATGCGGCGTTGGGGAGGCCTTCATGAATACATCTAAGCATCAGCCCTATTTAGCGCTCGCCGAGGAGATGGGCGAGAGGATAAAGGGGCTAGAGACTTGGCAAATAGAAAAGGCCGGCGCTACGCTGGAGCACGCCTATTACGCGGTGGGCCGCGGCGGCCTAACGTCTATTATAATCAGCGCCATAGACGTGGCG
>JZWT01000067.1 GCA_000960885.1 Thermoproteus sp. AZ2
CGCCCAGCTCCCCACCGGGGAATTAACAACCTTGACTACCTCCTCAGCCGCCTTATACACTTTCTTAGAGGCTTGGGATGTCGATGCCCTTGTCCATAGCGGCCTTTATTGTCTCGTTGAGCTTCTCCAACGTTATATTTATGATCAAAATAGGGACTAGGGATATAAAAATCTCTCCAGCATTAAGTGACGCTAGGCCCTTTAGGCAAGTGTGGGTCATCCGTAGTGCATAGCCACTGCTTTATAGTTAGTTTTCTGCAGAAGTAAAATTTATATAAATGGTGTAAAATAGTCAAAATAACCCTCGTATGCCGAGGTTACTTACTTATACTGTGAGGAGTATGTTGACTAATCCCAATGTGCTCTTTTGGGGTGTGGCATTTGCTACATTTTGGGCCGTCATAGGCGCCCTTGTAGAAAGTAGTGGAGTGCCTAACTATCTCTCGGTTGAACAAGCCTATACATCATCGTGGTATGGCGTATTAATAATAATGTCTGCATCTGCGGTGGGGACCTCATTAACGTTCTCCCTCACATATCAAACCGGCGGCTTATCGCACTTAGTTAGATACTCGAAGCTAAAGCCTAGTTATTACTTGATTTCTACATACGGTGGTATGGCTATTGTTAGCGCAATCATAGGCTTAGTATTACTAGCAATCACATACGCACTATTTGGATACCACTTTGGGTATTCAGTGGCTAAGCCTAGTAATATACCAGTTATCCTAGCCGACGTCGTATTAGCTGGTTTATTCTTTACAGCTCTCTCCACACTACTAGACATCATAGCATTAAGGCTTGGGGGGCCCCGCTTGATAAATATTCTCTCCTTCATACCGCTGATCCTGGGCTATTTATTCGGTCTTATGTGGGCCAACCTAGACTTGGGTAAGTGGAATTACGTATATGCATTATCCCCATTCAACGAGATTGAAATGCTAGCTTACTTCGGATACTACGGCAAGGGCAATGTACCACTTACGCTAGAACCCTTTACAACTGGTCAATCCCTCGTATCGGTACCTACGGTATCACCATTGGATTTATTCATCTACTTAGCCCTATGGATAGTGATTTTAGGCGTATTGTCCTCTGTGTTGCTTAGAGGTTTGTATTTAGTACCGCCTGAGGAGGTGAGGATATTATGACGGTCGTGCTCAAGGATGTTAGAGTCTTCGGTAGGGGTGGGGTTGAGATTATTAAGGGGGTTAGTGCTGAAATTAGTGGGAAGGCATTGCTTGTTGGTCCTAATGGTTCTGGTAAAACAACATTATTGAGGGCTGTGTGTGGTGTTGTTAATTATGAGGGTTCAATAACCATTGATGGTAGAGAGGTCAGGGGTTTGAGGAATTACCTAGACCTATCCTGCAACCTACCAGAGACGATGACCCTGGGAATTCGTTTAATGGATAAGTTGCGTATACTCGAGGAATTAAAGGGGGTTGATGTCAAGCTGGCTATTGAAATGCTTAGAGAAGTTGATATAAGGGAAGGGGATTTAAGTAAGAGGTTTCATAACTTATCCGCTGGTCAGAGGGTCTTATTCTCCACAATAATGGCTCTAGCCTCAAAGCCTAAGTACATCTTCATCGACGAGCCCTTTGAGAATGTAGATTATGCAAAGAGGAGGATTGTAATTAAGTGGTTGAGAGAATTCGGTACGGCTGGGCTTGTGGTTACGCATGAGTTGGATCAGTTGGAGCAGTTTGGTGGGTATCCATTGTATTTAATATTGAGTGGTAAGTTGTTTGGGCCTGTGGGTGTGGAGGATTTCCTAGATTCAAGCGTAGTTGTTGGTGAGGATGAGTCAGCCATACTAACCATTGACATAGAGGGCAAACGATATTCGCTGGTTAAGGGGGTTGGTGCTAAGAAGATTAGAGACCTAGGCGAAATAGACAAACTATACCTACACGTCACAGAATAAGGGCGAGGAGGTTAGCTAAAGTATAACTTAATACGGTTTATGTGTTTTCGATTTCGTGTGATATATAATGGAGAGCGCTGGTATTTAATCTTTCAGAGTTCTTTTAGATTTTAAATGCGGAGCTGAGAGGGTGTAATATTAATTCTTCGTTTTATGTTATCTTAGAGGATTTAATTTTATGTATTTGCTTTGGTTTGTGGATTTATCTTATGTCGTGTACGTAGTCGTATATTTCGAGGACGTACTGCGGTAGTTCACCCTCTTTCACAAGTTTCTCTACCTGTTCTCTTGGTGTGAATATTGCATTGAGCGCTGCATTCCTCTCCTCCTCAGGTAGGGGTGCTAGGACCATGATGAGTCTACCGCCGTGTTGCAGGTACATTGGTGACTTTAGTTTAGCCTTGAGGATTTGCATTATGACTGGGGCGAAGTAGCGGTCGAAGCGTGGTTGGTTCTCGATTACTGCCTTCTCCACTTCCTCTATCCAGAGTGATTCTAGGATTCTTCTTGCGGTTTCTCTTGATGATTGTAGTCTGAAGGGTCCCTCCATGTAGGCGTTATGCAATGTATTCTTTACATTGTCTATGAACTTGAGGAGTATTTTCTCCGCTGCTATTCTGTCTAGGTCGTCGTAGAAGGCGTAGGTCCAATCCATGTGGAGGTCCCAGAGTTTGTCGAAGAGTTCCTCTGTGAATTGAGTGACTGCGGCTATCTTGATTTTGTTCTCTGCTGGTATTACGCCGAGTGTTGTCCTGGCTGGGCCTTTAAATGCCCCGTCCTTTGTAATAGTGGCTTTATGCCTTAGTAGTGTCCATAGCCATGTTGAGAATATACGGTATGTGGCTAGGTCGTTCATGAATCTCTGGCCTAGTTCGTAATCGTCTATTGCGGCTGCTAGGTTTCCGTTTAGTAGTTGGAAGCCGTAGTTGGCGGCCATGTAGAAGGCGTGTTGTATGTGTTCGGCCGTTACATCGCCCTTGGGTGGTTCGAATAGTGCAGTCCAGAGGTCTTTCCCGTCCCATAGCTTGGGGTTTGTTAGTAGTTTTTCTGGTGTATCAACCACGTCTGGTCTTACGACCCAAGGTGTTATGTTACCCTCCGCATCTATGAGGCCGAGGCGCTGGAAGAGTTGTCTCTCTTGATCAGTTAGGCCGCTGTCTACCGTGGGTATTTTGGCGCCATCTACCTCAACGAACTTCACCGGCCTATTAATGAGTACCTGAAGCTCCTCTAGACTTGCTCTTAATGGTTCATTGCCGGCCTTAACGTAGGACTCCTCGGGCGCTGCCACCCAACTCTGGCGGAATAGGTCGTATAGTTTTCCTCGGACTTTCCCCTCCAGGACCTCCTTTAGTGTTACTTTCTCAATGGGCTCCTCAGTGACGAAGATCAGGCCTATGAGTCTCTCCCTTAGCTTGTCTGTCCAGATTGCCCTGAGTGCTCTATCGTTGTATCTATTTCTTTGGTATGCGTCGTCGGGTCTATACAGCATTACGGCTGCCATTCCACCCACGGGCCCTGCATTAAGTTCGCCATTCTTTCCGAGGCCGGCCATGAGGCACATTAATGCGTTGTACTTCTGGTACGCCATCATGATGGGGTGAGTCATAGTGATGGTCTGGGGGTCTGGGTATATGGCTTCGTCCTTCCACATCTCTATGAGGGATCCTAGGTAGTCCCATCTCCCATTGTTGCTCTTTACGAGTCTCTCACGCCATATCCAGAAGATTACGGGGAGTTGGAGACCGGCTCTTGCTTCTTCGTATAACATGGCGATTTTCAACTCACCTCTCTTAAGTCCTAATTTGTCCTCGAGGAACCTCAGCATCTTCTCTATCACCAGGGCCTCCCCGGCGGTTTGTGTCTTCGGTACGTAGAAGTATACCCCTGACCCCGCTTTCTTTAACTCATCGTAATTATTAACAGTGTATATTACGATGGAGGTTATGATTGCAGGGATTGGCTTACCATCCACTCTTATGTCGAAGTCTAATATGTGGATTCCGGGTATCCTATGTATTAATGTAGGCCACTTACGCCTCTCCTTCTGTATCCTATACACCTTGCCCTTCTCGTAATAGGGATCCGGCACCTCACCCCGTAGGACTCGCCTCACCACCTGCCTCGCTTCCCACACCGCCGAGACACGCCTGCCCGAGCCCCATGGTATGAACCAGGCTGGGCTTGCATCTTCCTCATCCTCCATCATGGCGGCTACGTCGGCATTTATTTGGTGGATTGCCCTGCTCATTGGGTACCATGGGCCTGTGATTTCTAGACCTGGGTTCTTTAGTGGATGGAGGTCCTCTGGGACTGGGGTGTTCCAGTTTAGTCCCCATCTGAGTGGTGTGTCTTTGCCGAGGAAGTTATCAATGAGTCCCTGTATGATTTCTCTAAATGTTCTTACGTTGCCATCCGCATCGACGAACTTCTCATCCCAGTTGGGGAAGGCGGCCTTCTCTTTGACGGGTCTTTTATCCTCTAGCCATTCGCGTCTCGCTCTAACGACCTTGTCGATCTCGTCTCGAAAGGCCTTGGCCATTTCTTCTATTAATTCCTCAACTACTACCCTCTTCCCATTTACAAACTTTTCTCCAAAAAGATAACCATATTCTTCCAAAACTTTCGAGTCAATTTGAATCATAGTGCTATGAAGATAACTCTCTACATTTAAAAGTTTTTTCTCCAAGCAAATAGTCATGGAGCCATCCTTTACGTTTACCACGGCTCTTATTGTTCTACATCAGCCCTTAGCCTCAGGATGATGTTTAAATCAATGCTGATGCCGTCCCTTATGAGGCCTATCCTCTTTACTGTAATTGAGTTTGCAGAGAATGTGCTTTATGTTATTTGGAGTTGTGTTGTAGGCTTTCTAGTTGGAGGGTAAAGTCGTAGCCATCTACTATGGCTTTTATCGACGCCTTTACAATATTTGTGGAGACGCCGACCGTACGCCATACCCTCTCGTTATTCTTAAACTCAGCAGTGACTCTAACCACACTTTCTGTACTCCTCACTGAGGTTGGTAGTACTACCTTGTAATCGCTTAGAACTACGTCTTTGAGTTGCGGGAAGGAGATGGTGAGGGCTCGTCGAAGAGCTACGTCTATCGCATGTACTGGGCCGACCCCCTCTCCTGCCTCAAGCCTTTCCTCTTCGCCGACCTGCACCTTAACTATGGCATAGGAGTTCTCGGTGGGTCCAGTTAGTACTCTCCATTCTAGTACTTTGAATCTCTCTCGGTATATGCCGAGGTGTCGCATTAGTATGAGTATGGCGGAGGCTGGAGCTAGGTCGAAGGAGTATCCTTCCCTCTCGAGTCGTTTTATCTCTTCTAAGGCTTTTCTCACGGCTTCATTGCGTTTATCAAGTGGGATTCCTATTTCCTCAGCCGCCTTTAGAACCACACTAGCGCCTCCTGCAACCTCAGAAACTATGAAAATTCTCTTACTTCCCACAAGCGCTGGGTCTATGTGCTCATAGGCTCTTGGTACCTTCATGACTGCATCTGCGTGGACACCACCCTTGTGTGCGAAGGCGAATTCTCCCACGTAGGGTTGGTATGGGTTTGGTTGGAGGCCGAGTGCCTCATATACAAGCCTAGACACTTCTTTAAGTTTGCTATACTTTATTGAGGAAGGTTCGTTGCGGAGGGTTTGTAGTCCCATCTTAAGTTCTAGGGTGGGTAATACTGCTACTAGGTCTGCATTACCTGTTCTTTCTCCTATACCATTGATGTGCCTTGGACATGTCTAGCACCAGCGGTTATTGCCATTATGGTGTTAGCCACTGCGCAGCCTATGTCATTATGCATATGGGCACCTAGATGCATTGCTGGGAATCTTTTCCTCACCTCTGCCGTAATTCTATACACCTCGTGTGGTGGTGTTCCTCCGTTAGTGTCTGCTAGTACTATTGCATGGGCCCCAGCACGCCACGCCGCTTCTATGGAGGCCAGTGCCATCTCTGGATCTTCTTGGTAGCCTTGGTAGAAGTGTTCTGCATCATATATGACTTCCATTCCGTGTTCTCTCAAGTATTCTACGCTCTCAGTGATCATTGCTAAGTTCTCTTCCCAAGTGGTGTTGAGTACTTCCTTTACGTGGAGTGTCCAGCTTTTGCCGAAAATTACAGCTGCAGGTACGTCTGCTTTAATGATGGTGTTGAGACTTTCATCATCTTTGGGTTTTGTATTTTTCGCCTGGTGCTTCCGAAGGCTGCTAATTTTGATCGACTTAAGTTGTACTCCCTCATTGCTTTGAAGAATTCGAGGTCTTTTGGGTTTGAGTAGGGCCAACCTCCCTCGATATAGTCTACTCCTAATTCGTCAAGGCTAAGTGCGATTTTTATTTTGTCCTGGAGAGTGAAGGAGATACCGGCGCCTTGTGTTCCATCTCTAAGGGTTGTGTCTAGAACTTCTACATAATCTCCCACATATTCTATTTAGAATATAACAGATATATAAACATTGCCATTATGTTTCTAGAGAAGCAATATCCCGTGCCCTAAGCACCTTAGCTGTGGGGCTTTTGGATCATTCACGATGTTCTCCATAATAACCACGCATACCGTATGAATATTAGTATCGGATGCATTTATGGCATTGTTTTCATGATTTTATGTTTATGATGGGTAGTTATGGTGCTATTTTTGGATTTAGGGAGTTATCCTTATTTGCCCCTTGCCTCTCTCGTTGGTTGTGGTTGGTAGGTTTGATGTGCTGGGTGCATTACTGGGTAGGGGTGGGTTTGTAGGTGACTTGGCCCCTGTCTATAGGGGTAAGTATGGTGTGTTTGTGAGGAGTCCTTATGCTCATGCTAGGATTAAGTCTATTGATGTTGGTGATGCTGTTAGGGGTGGTGCCTTGGTTTTGACTGGTAGTGATTTGAGGGTTGGGGCTGTGGGTGAGGTTGGTGAGGCCTCTGGTGTTAGTAATTACTTGGCTGTGGATAAGGTTAGGTATGTTGGTGATCCTGTGGCTCTTGTCATCGCCGATGATCCGTATAAGGCTCTTGATTTGGCGGAGCTTGTTCAGGTTGATTATGAGCCCTTACCTCCTGTGCCTAATATTGATGTTGCCCTTAGGAATGAGTCTTTGGTTTTTGAGGATGTGGGTAGTAATGTTGTTTATAGTCAAACCTTTGAGTATGGTTCCATGCCTACAAATACTAATGTACTTAGCCTTGACCTATATTGGTCTAGGTCTTCAGGTAATCCCATAGAGCCCTTTGAGGCGGTTGTGTATCCTACAGATGGTGGTTTGAGTATTATTTCTAATGTTCAGGGGCCTTACGCTGCGGCTAATGAAGTTAGTAGGGTTTTGGGTGTTAGGGTTATGCATGTTCCTACTAGGCATGGTGGTTCCTTTGGTTCTAAATTCTCCCTAACTAAGTACTTAGTCATTCTTGGTTATGCAGCTCTTAAGTTTAAGGTGCCGATTAGGTGGGTTGAGACTAGGACTGAGCACTTAATGGCGTCAGGCAGTAGTGGACCTGAGAGGAAGTTCCACATCGATGCTTATTACACCGGCGATGGTGTGGTTAGGGGTTTAGATATTCATATTTGGGAGGATGTGGGTGCGTCTAGGAGTAGTGGCCAAGCCTTCAAGCCCCTTGGTATCTTGGCTGGTCCGTATAAAATAACTAACCTGAGGTATAAGGCTGATTTGGTTGCCACGAATAAGAATCCACCCGGTGCCTTCCGTGGGGCGGGGACTCCACCTCATACGTGGGCTTTGGAGAGGGTTATGGATGCCCTCGCTGATGAGTTGGGTATGGATAGGGCTGAGGTTAGGCGTAGGAATTTAATTGATTCCCTACCGTATGAGGCGCCTTATGATTATTATGACTCAGGCAATCCAAAGGGCCTCCTTGAGGCTGCTCTTTCTAGGACTGATTTATTCTCAATGAGGAGTGAAAATATTGGTGTTGGTATTGCTGTCTCTACAGACCCGAGTACTCCTGAGGGTAGTGAGGGTGTTAGGTTGTCTATTAGGGATGGTAAGGTGGTGGTTGGTGTGGGTTTTGGTGGTGAGGGGCAGGGTAATGAACACACCCTAATACTCCTAGTTTCTAAGCTCCTTCAGATTAAGCCTGAGGAGGTTGTTGTTGAGTACCTAGATAACCTATCGAGTCCTCAGTCCTTTGGTCCTGGGGGTAGTAGGATGGGTGTCTTTACTGCGGGTGCTGTGATAGGTGCTGTGAATGCCTTAAAGGAAAAATTGATGGTTAAGGCTAGGGAGGTCTTGGGTAATGATGTGGTTTATGAGGAGGGTAATTTCTACTCACCAAGGGGTTCAATTAGGATTACTGAGTTTAATGGGGAGTTTGTGGATTATGTTTATGAGCTTAAGGCCAGGAAGGGTAGGTTTACGGCATATCCCTTCGCATGTGATGTGGCTGTGGTTAGGGTCAATGATGATGGCACGGTGAAGCCATTGAAGCATGTTGTGTACCTTGACCCTGGCACGCCGATTGATGAGGAGGTTGTTAAGGAGCAAGTTATGGGTGGAACCGCCATAGGCATATCAGTGGCTCTTTACGAGGCGTATAAGTATGATGATGACGGCAACCTACTAACAACAAACATAGCTGACTACGGCCTTCCAAACGCTGAGGACATGCCGGAGATAGAGGTTCACCTAATGCCAACTCCATCCACGGTCACGCCAATGGGTGTGAAGGGTATTGGTGAGGTGCCAGTGGGGATTGCAGCTGCTGCGGTGGTGAGTGCCATTGAGGATGTCCTCAGGAGGAGGGGCTTAAAGGCTAGGTTGACTAAGGTGCCCGTGACACCCGAGGACCTATGGAAAATACTTAACACCTAAGCCTCCTCAATCCTATCCCTCCACTTATCAATTAATTCGTTTATTAAATTCGCCATCCTTATGTCTAATTCTGTTATACCACCCTCATCATGGGTCGTTAACCTAAGGGTTATGTGCTTCCAAACAATTATTATGTCCGGGTGGTGCTCCTCGGCCTCGGCTATCCTAGCCAACTCATTAATGAAGTTTATTCCATCCATATAAGTCTTAAACTCCACATCTCTGACTAA
>JZWT01000068.1 GCA_000960885.1 Thermoproteus sp. AZ2
GAGATGCTTCAGAGCCAAGTATGTACTTATTCTACTTAATTTCTTATCATTTTTTAACTCAACACCATCCTTGAACATAATCCATAATTGTACATCACCCTTCTCATTCTTAGCATTCCAATACTCAATCATATCAATGAGATCCTTAAGCCCAATCTTCTTGAATGAATATGCCTTGATACATCCCATAATTGCTTCTTCAGCCATAGCCTTCACATCAATTGATTCCTCATTATTGTTTTGCTGTGGTTCCTGACTACGTCTCGCCATAACCTCATCAAACAGGTTTGACACCTCTCCCTCATTATAATCAGACTGCGTTATTTTACTAAGAGCTTTCAAGACACCCGTGTCACCCAGGGCTATGGAAATAATCTCATTAGCAACGGCATACGGCACTTCAATTAACTTAGTCGCAATGCACTCAATAATCATGTTCATCTTTGCATTTCTAACATTAAAACCAGCATCCTCAACCTTGACTATTAAGTAATGCTCTGTAGCCATTGTTGATCACCCATATTATTTTGGCTATCTCGTGATTGACTTGTATGTTGACTACGTTTTTTCACTGTAGAATGAGTAATATGTGTATGTGTTGTTACCTCACGAGGACCCCCCACGAGACTCATTGTATCACCATGCATCTGTATCAAGAGCCACATTGCTGTCCTAATCGCCTCACTCCTGCTTTGGAATACGCCTTGTTTAACGAGTTCATCAACGCTGTTTAACAAGTTCCTGGGCACCGTGATTAGAATCCTCTCGGCCGCTTCTTTAGTTATTCCTTCCATACAATTACACTTAATATAACTAATTTTAAAACTTAAAAATAAAATAGCAGGTAATGTAACGTAGATTATATAATGTGGACGTAAAAGATTAAGCGAAACATAACGTTTATATGCCTTCACTAAACAATAATACCCTGGGTGGGTTAAATGAAAAAGGGAAAAGAACCGGGCGCAAAGAACGAAACTAAAACAAGCCCGGGCAGTAAAACAGTTGAGGCTGCTAAAAACCTTACGTATAATGAGTCCAATCCACAAGATAGGCCGTTTACCAAGCAGACGCAGCAGCAAAAACAAACAAAGGAGTACCAAGATCTTGATATATTGCTTTTGGGCAAGACCGTTATCGTGAAGTTATTCGACGGGGTTCAGGTTAAGGCAATGATGATGAGCATGGGTAAGTACTGGGTTGCGCTTAGGGTGCTTGATGATAAGAAGCCGAGAACATTGATTGTCAACAAAGCACACGTAGTCTACTACGAAATAATTAACAATGAATGAATAAATAGGTATGATATTAGCAATTAAACCAGGAAACGGAGCAATATCAGTAGTCCATGGGCCCCTACCGGCTAAAACCAGTTCAGCATGCAATTATATAAATCTTTCGCGCCAATAATTAATTGTTATTTATTTAATAGGGTTATTGCGAAAAATACTTGATGCGGTTGGGCAGATTGGTATTATTCATAGAAAGCGAGCCTGACCTACTGCTAACGCCAAACACTGAGCTTGGTTTGATTAATGTTAGTGAGGTTAAGACTGTGCTTGTTGATCCTGGCGTTCCCAATAAGGGTGAGACCGTGGCCACTAGGTTCAAGAAACTTGCGTTATTGATCAAGGAGACGATTAACCTAGGCATTGAGAAGTTATACGTGGTGAGTGTTGATGTTTGGGAGCCGAGGCTCAATGTGAAGTTATTCAGGCAAACAATGAGTAGGTTGAGGGAATTAAGAATACCCGTTGATTACGAGGTTATTCTCTACATCCACGGTTACAAAACAAACAATGAACTCTATAGTGGCGTCTTGAATGATGGGTATGACGGCGTCATTATCGGTATAACCACGCTAATGAACACCCTGAGTTACCCCAGGGTAGTTAGGTGCAGTGAAGATTTTAATTACTGCGCAAAAGACATTGAGTATGCGCTCAATGCCTTTAGCAAGGTTCATTTTGGAGGCACCGGGGTCAAGGCATTGAGGGCTATTAGTAATGCTCTCAATAATCCACTCAATAATACCAATCATTTGACTTGGCTCAGTGCGGACACAATGGCGACTAGGTGGCGGTATGATAAATCACTGGCATACAAATATGTATGCAAGGGGTCTAAATTACTAGCAACACAACACAGGGAATACGTTAACGCATTCCTCAAGAAAATAAGCACACTTAATTTTTAATTCAATATATTACTAGGAATTATTATAATTTGAATTGGTCACTCAAGCTGAACCAACCAGAAGTCATAGCCTATCTTCTCGAGCTCCTCGGGGTTCTGAATCACAGCGCCCTCCGGCAGCCTACCACGTAATTGGAAGACCAGCACGGCATCGCCTGGGTTTAACTTAATCGCCACTCTATTCATAGGCACTTGAACACCCAATAATCTGGTTAACAAATCTGCAGTGGCTGCATGCCCAATCGCACTCACGAAATTACCACCAGCCAATAACTGCTTTGCTACATCAAGCGGTATTTTCGTCACGACTAGTCTGGCATTCTGAGCGTCACCGAGCATTGAGAGAGCGAAAGCATTTGCAAGGTAAATCCTCGGAGTCGCAGGACTTTGTGAACCCCACCCTTGTGTTTGAACTAATCCCCTTGACTCATCCTCCCGCCGTCTTACATCCACCGCCATAACAAAGAAAGATTGATCAAGGTGATTAATTTAAACGTTTCGGATAGAAACGAATCAATATGACTTAGACCGCCAACGCCCAATCAATGACTTTGTCTAACTCCCTCATTAATTCCTGCTCACCAAGCTTACCCTGATTATGCATGGTGAGGAGTATGGTAGTGGTTAATTCTAGTAATGCAAGTCTTGAAAGCCTCTCAATAGTGTCTTGATTGCATTTTTCACTGCATTCATGGTCATATATGTCCGTGTACTGCATGAAGAAGGCCATTAAGGTTCTGAAAATCCTCCTGGCCAATTTATCCCCAGCATAAACAAGGCTACTCAGTGGCTCACCTCCGCCGCAAGCTAAACCCAGTAACCCCAGGCGCAGAGCCTCAACGTATTCCCCAATCACTTGGTTCAACATAGTCCTGAGTGATTCCGCATCATTAATTACATTATCGGCATTTGACGCATGTTGCATGAGGACCCCCAAAAGAACAGAAGCAACATCATTCAATTCATTACTTCGCATTACACTCAATACATCATTCACCACCTCACCCCTAAAGTCATTTACTTGTTTCAAACACATTGTCTCAACAAACGAACCAAGCCCCACCTCAATAATAACACTTAAAGCATTCCTCCTTGCATTCTCAATAACCTCTTTCAAGACCGCATTACGAGATAAGTCTATTTTACTCCTCATACTACCACGAGTAAAATAACTAACGCCTTTAAATCATTATTACTTAATAAATAATACGTTAAGGCGCACATGTTTTAAATAACATCATCGC
Source organism: Thermoproteus sp. AZ2 (assembly GCA_000960885.1). GTDB lineage: Archaea > Thermoproteota > Thermoprotei > Thermoproteales > Thermoproteaceae > Thermoproteus. The sequence goes on from JZWT01000068.1 coordinate 3,441, forward strand.
GATAAGGAAGTTTAAGAAACAATGCGAGCAAGATCAATTGCGGCACGTACGACTTCCTCAGGCCCCAGCTCCACAGCCCCCCGTCGCACCGGATAGTGAGCAGTGAGGTACTCAAGCGCCGCCAAGAAGGAATAAACCCACATAGTTGTGTTGTTCTTGCCTACAACAAGACCCCTCCTTTCACGCACCCTATCACTCACCTCCTTCACCACCTCCTCCCACGCCGCGTCTAAGTCAAGCGGCCTCTCACCACTACGCCTACGCCACACAGAGACATAGCCACCCAACACAGACGCCTTCCCCCTGGCCACCACGTTCTCCTCCATCTCAGTCTCCACTGGATACGCCGCCGTCATAACCATGTCATTCTGACGCCACAAGGCATCTACAAACGCAACCCACGCCTCCGGCTTTTTAGCCACATAATACACCACGAGAAGGCCATCCTCCCTGAGGAACCTAAGCACGTTAGCGAAAGCTCTAGTTAACAAGCCACTAAACGATGTCTTTACACCAAAATACTTCCATCTTTCTTCATTCTCACTCACTTCCCTAAGTGCAAATCTCTGCCACTGTGTTGATATCTCTATACCGTATTCATCAAAGAAAGCCTCCGGCAAAAGCCGCGGCTTAAGCTCACCGCCATCTACGTCACTAAGCGCCCTTTTAAGCCATACATAGTAGAAATCACTAAGCTCTGCATAATGCACGTCATCCGCATACGGCGGATCCGTCACGACTACGTCAAACTTCTCCCCCTCCAGCGCAGAGAGCTCAGCCGCATCGCCCAACAAGACCCTAACAGGACCAGCAGACGAAAGCACCTCTGACAGATATTCGAAGGCCTCAGCCGCCCTCTCGACGTTTTGCGAAAACGTACCTGTGAAGTCACCATCTGGCCTCTGCTCAACCCAATTCCACGTCATTGAAAGCCCCCTAAGAGACAGAACGTTGCCTACCTTGATGAATGTCGAATCCCAACGACATGGATATGAGTTATAATCTAAATATTTCGCTAAGGCTGTAGCTAGATATGTCGCAATAGCCTCTGCATACTTCTTTGCATCGTCACCCTCTTTCAGCTTCTCCTTCTCTACTCTTCTAGCAACCTCCCTAATTAGCTTAACTAGCTTAACGGCCACAAGCAGTTGACGTGGATTTAAAAGCCTGTAAAATTTGTCGAAACCCCATGCAGTGATTGAGAGATATCTCGTTGCATCTGTGTTTAATTCCTCGGTAGGTATATCTGGATCGCCCCATATCTTCTTGACTTCCTCGGCGGCTTTCCATAGTTCATCTATGTCCTGTGGAGTGGTTGACTCGAAGTATACGTTACCGTTTTTCTTACGTATTTTGATGAGTAGGGTTGGTCTTGCGGGGGAGTTTTTCAGTTCTTCTAGTGTTATTTCACCTTTGAGGAAGCGTTCGTAATTTTTATTCCACTGCTTTAACGCCCATCTTACGTACCATTCTCCTTCTTTTTTCGTGCTGCTTTTGATTATTCTGTCGTTTATTACTCTGTGGTCTATTGTGGCTTTGCAGTAGAGACAATGGGCCGTTTCTCGCCTGGTGTCTATGTTTTTATTAGGGACTATGTATTTTCTTCCGTGCCATTCTACTGTACTGCCTTCCTCTCCTTTCGTTTTTACCTCGGCGGCTAATTCGCTACAGCTGCCGATGCCTTCTTTTTTGCATTCTTCGTTTAGGTCGGTTACGGTGATTTTGCCATCATGCCATTCCATCCATGCTAAGCGTTCGTAATATCGTTTTTCCTTTGATTTTGCTAACCACCAGTTGCCTATTAGGGGTGTGTATCTATTGCAGACTGGGCATTTTACTTCCCATGTGCCTATGTATGCATCTGCGTCGTACTTTACTTCTTCTCGTAGTTTTTCTAAGATCCACCTGCCCCATTTCTCAATGTCCTGAGGCTTGACTAATTTGGAGTATTCTAATACGGCCTTGAGGAATACGTATGCTGTTGGTAGGAGTTCGACTGCTGTTGCCTCTGCTCCTAGTCTTGCTGCTTCTAGCGGGATTGAGCCGAAGCCGGCGAATGGGTCCAACACCCTCTTACCCTTCAGTTTTTCCACAAGCCGATTCGCCGGGTTACAGGCGTGCACCGCCTTGCGTTGTTTACGGCAGGGATATAGGTCGTTTAGGAATTGCTCGGGGTTGCTGTACGCATTTACCGGTAGTAGTGAGGCCGCTACTATGGCTCTGGCGCCGGCGAGGGGCTTCCTCGTCCACCAAAAGACTAGTTCCCAGTGCGGCGGCCGCCCTGGCCCCTTCTCGACCTTTGAGAATTCGTTTACTTCTCTTATTGGTATGCCTTTCTCGATGAGGAATTCCACGGGTAAAAATTGACTGAGGTCTTTAAATAATTTTTATTTATTAAATAATACACTGAGGTGTACATGTATTAAATAATATCATTGCAATGGGGATTTTAAAAACTAATACTTATACTTCCCTAAATCCTTATTTCATTTGGTTCGCTTAATCACGTTTTGCCACGGTATTAAAAATCAATGAAATAATGTAGGTAGAGATTTTATAAATACATGCAATTATAACGTTCTTAATGGAAGAAGTACTCAGAAATCAGGAAAGTCAAGGCCAGGGAGAAACTTTGAATTTTGGAGTTATGAGTTTTTCACCTAATTTTTCTAGGATAAAGCCAACGGCGCAGGACCTCCGTATGCGTTTCGGTCTTGATAGTCCTACATACTCCATTGCCATAAGTGAGTTGAAGAAATTGTGGGAGGCTGTGAAGGATGAGCCGGATGTCCAGCGTAAGCAGGAGTTGTGGGCTAGCAGTATGGAGGTTGTCTATGGCAGTAAGCCGGATATTAAAACCTTCATTGACCACACTTACCTAGCAACACTAGCAAAACTAGTAGTTTTCTTGATGTTGAATGGTGATAATGCAGTAGACCAGGATGTGTTGAAGACCGTCTTAACAGATGAATACTTTGCAAAACACGGTATAAGCAATCTTACTGAGGGTGATTTCTTCACATGGATAGCACACCCAAAAATACTGCATAAAGCCTTAGCGCTTTTCTACGGCATAATCCAAGGATTAGCATTGTATGATTTAACACAAATCAATGAAGACTTCTTCAAGGAGTTATACCAGGACATTGTTGAGCGCGGTACACGCCATAAACGAGGAGAGTACTACACACCGGAGTGGCTTGCCGAGCTGCTGCTCAGGGACGCCATAGAGGAGTGGAGGCGCCGCGGTGGGAAGGGATTCCCAAGCATCCTCGACCCCGCCTGCGGCAGCGGCACTTTTTTAGTAAACGCCATTTTCAAAGCAAAAGAAGAATTAAAGCGTGAGGGGAAAACGCCAGAGCAAATTCTGGATTTTATTCTCAATAACATTGTTGGTACGGATATTAACCCCTTGGCTGCCGTAATAGCCAGGGCTAATTATCTCCTGGCGCTTGGTGACCTCCTCAGGCATAGGAATGGTTCAATCGTAATCCCAATCTACGTAACTGACGCTTTACGTCAATCACCAATCACTGACCTCTTGAGTCATAAGTTCGACGTAGTGATCGGTAATCCACCGTGGTTGACTATGCACGATGTTAACAGTAAGGAGTACCAGGACTTCCTCAAAAAACTAGCGCTTGAGTATGAATTACTAAGCACGAAAGAACCGCACCTCTTTAGTCAAATAGAGATGGCGACTTTATTCTTCGACAGAGCAGCCGATATTTACCTTAAGGATAATGGCGTAATTGCGTTTGTAATGCCGAAGAGCGTCCTCACGGGTGCCATGCAACACATTAAGTTCAAGGAATTCAAAAAACCACTGATGCAATTACTCAAGGTGTATGATTTCGCGGATGTCAAGCCGTTGTTTAATGTTCATTCAATCGCCCTCATGGCGGTAAAGGGCGGGGAGACGCATTACCCCGTCCCCATGGACATATACAGGGGTAGATTAACCGATAGAAACGCTAAGTTAATCGAGGCAGAGGCAGAGTTAACGGTTGAGAAGGGGCAATACGAGCCGCCTGTTTTCCCCAGCATGCATAGTTATTATTATGACAAGGTAAAGGAAGGGGCTGATTTAATTCCCCGCCCCGTGTGGTTTATCGACTTTGTTAGTTCTGACCCATCTAGGCCGATTGTCAAGTCCTCAGAGGAGGAGCTTAAGGTGGTTAAAGAACGTTGGGAAGCCGTTAAATTAGAGGGACCCGTAGAGAGTAATTTCATATACGCAACATTACTAAGCAAAGACATACTACCATTTGGGCATTTGCCATTTAGGCCTGTGGTCCTCCCCATAGAGCCAGTCACCAATGGCTATAGGGTGCTTGATACCGAGACACTGCGTAAAATGGGTTATAATTACATGGCTAATTGGCTCGAAGAAGCCGAGAAGCATTGGAAGGCACATGCCACCGAGAGGGCTAAGGAACAATTGAAAAGCATCCTAAATAGATTTAATTATTATAATAAACTCACGCCTCAGAACCCATCTACGCGTTTTGTCGTTATTTACAACGCAGGAGGGAGAAACATCGTCTCATGCGTAGTCGACAAACAAAGCTTGGGGAAATTCCCAATTGAGATCGTGCCGAGGGGCTTCATTGTAGATTATACATTGTTTTTCTATGAGACGAATGACGAAAACGAGGCGCATTACCTCTCTGCCGTCCTTAATTCAAATGTAATTAATCAAGCCATAAAGAGCTACCAGGACGAACGCCACATCAACAAAAGACCATTTATGCTCCCTATCCCCCGCTACAACCCCAATAACCCAATCCACCTTGAGCTGGCTAAGCTTAATAAGATTTCTCATGATAAGGTTTCAAACATAATGCTCACAAGCAGAAATATTGTAATGTTGAGGAAGGAGGTTAGAGAGGCTCTCAAAAATGAAATTTCAAAAATAGATGAACTCGTATCAAAAATACTGCCGAACACAGTAATCTTGGCAAGCCCAATCGAAACCTAAGGGTTTATTGATAAACATATTGTTTTTTTAAAAAATGCGCTTGGATTTGATGCAGAAGGGCTAAAGTCTTGGTTTTCTCCCTCTCTTTCTCTTTAGCACTAGGGCTAGTGCGATGAGTATTATGAGTAGTGCAATGAGGATTAATGGTGTTAGTGGTATGATTGATACGGTGACTACGCATTGAGATGTTGGTGGGTTAATTAGGCTTAGGCTTAGGGTTGATACGTATGAACCACTCGCGGTGGTTATTGCCGTGCCGCATTTTAGGGTTGCCGTGGCGTAACGAGCTGGTAAACCCCAGGAAACAGTGCTCACATTAACACTAGCCTCGTAATTAATTGTTATGTTCAGTGTCTCATTCACAATCAATGGACTAATGGGTTCTGTTTTGCCATTCACAGTCATACTAATTGGC
>JZWT01000069.1 GCA_000960885.1 Thermoproteus sp. AZ2
AAGCGCGGCTATGCGCCGCCTGAGGAGGACCAGCGCCACCGCCGCCGCAACAATAGGGGCTAGGTAGGGGGAGAAAAACCAAGCGACAGCAAACGCGAGGAGCAGTAGGGCTACGTCCCTGGCCCGCATCAATAGAGGCCGTCGTCCCTGATCTCGTAGCCTATCCTCTCCTCCGGGGACATGCCGGGCACGTCTAGGGCCCACATATAGCCCTCCAGCCTCTGCTTCGAGGGCCTCGCCATCATGAACCTGGCGTTGACCGTGTGGGCCAACACGTTTCCGCCGGCCGGCCTCTTAACCCCCGCCGCGAACGCCTCTGGGACGTCCAACACCTGGTTCGTGAACACGACGAGGGCGCCGTAGACTCTGCTGTGGCGCCTAAACCAGTCTATGAGGTAGTGGAGGCGCTGCTGCCTCTCGGCCAAGCTCTCCCTCCCCACGAACTCGGCCCTATAAAGCGCGGTTATCGTGTCCACGACGATGACGCGGGCCCCTGCGGCTAGGTGGCGGGGAAGCTCGTACTTGACGAAGAGCTCAAGCCCTGTGACGTTGTCGGGGACGTGGACTATATCTTGTCTAAGGCCGACGCCTCGCCGCCGAACCTCTTGGCCATCTTGCCCATGAGCGATGGGTTCGCGGTGCCCTCCGTATCTATGTACACCACGTCGCCGAAGCCCTCTACGGCCGACTTCACGGCTATTTGGTGCGCGAGCATGGACTTCCCCGCCCCGAACTCCCCGGCGAATTCGTAGATGAAGCCCTCCCTGAGCCCGCCCCACGGCGTCTTCTCGTCGAACTGAGCCACGCCCGTCTTAACCGCCTTGTACTTCTGGGCGGCCAGCTCGGACGCCTTGAGGGCCCTGGGCCTCCTCCCCGTCAACTCCCTAGCCTTTGCCAAGACCCTCTCGGCGGTGCTCGGCTCTACGCCCGCCTCCACCAGCTCGTCCACGTGAACTCCACTAGGTGCTCAGGCGACGCCACGCCCAACTCCTCCAACTTCCTCCTAGTGGCCGGCCCAGCGATCTCCTCTAGCCAATCCCCCTCCCCCTCCTTCTTCTCCCTCGGCATATACCGCAGAGGCCCCCAGCATATATTGCTTTCGCCGGCGGCGAACGCATATAAAGGGGGGCGCCCCGGCGCATGTGAGAGGCTTGGGCCTCCTCATAGGGGTTACGCTGGGGGCCTTCGCCGTATCGGCCCTACTATACGCCGGCCTACTGCCCGCCGGCAGACCTCCGACGCCTCAATACGGCTCCTGCGAGGCGGTGGTGGCCGTGCTCGACAACGGATCGGCCCTAGTAGTCGCCGGCTGGTACCTCACCCCCCAAGCCGTTGAGGCCGGCCAGTTCTTCAACCCGGTCTTCGCCGCGGTTAACCAGACGGCGGTTAGGGGCGGCGAGGTCTACGCGGTCTTCTCCGAGAAGTTCTATTCGCTGCTCCTCTACGCGCCGGGCGCGGGGGCCTTCGAGCCGCTCGTCAGCGCGGCCTACGCCATAAACGGCACGTGGCCCCCCAACGGGACGGGCTACCCCATGATCCTATTCTCCTTCTATCCGCCCTACAACAACGCCACGGTGGAGGGCCCCTACGCCGAGCTTAAGCCCGGCTTCAGGCCGCTTTAGGCTAAACGCGACATACGGAGGCCTCCTGCTCGCGACGCCGGCCGCCTCCCCGGGCTCGGCGATGCAGGTGCCGTGCTCCATAGAGGTCGTCGGGCCGCTCCCGAGGAGCGCCGCCCTGTCCCTCCCCCTGCCCCCGGCGGCCGTCTGGTATTACGAGGCGCTCGGCTACTACAAATACGGCCTAAACGAGACCTACCTAGAGGAGACCGCTTGGAGGATCCCGTTGGGCTGGCCCGTGGCCTCGACTAAATAGACGCCGAAGGCCCCATAGTGGGCCAACGTTATGGCGACGCCAGGCCTCTCGCAACTTGCCAGTGTGGAGTTTAGGAGTTCTCCGTACTCGGTGGCCACCACCAGCGACGAGTTCGCCCTATCCCAGACCCGGCACAAGACATCTGGGGCGACTTGGCCGAAGGGCCATATCAATTGCTCCGGCGTCGGGTTCCTCACGGCCAAGTGCACGAACCTCGCCACGGCGCTGTCGGCTAGGACGGGGTAGGTCCAATTATAGTGCTCGAACCAATGCGTGATATTGAGGAGCTCAGCCTGCTCCAGCCTATACGGCGGCGAGGGGGTCATGCCGTAGGGCAGATCCAGCGAGGAGGTCAGGGGGATTAGGTAGCCGGGCTGGGCCACATATAAGAACGCAGGGAGTAGGAAGAATAGGAAAGAAAGGCGAGGGCGGCCGCGGCCTTGTTCTTGACCTCGGCCAACGCGACGCCGGCTAGGGGAGCTATGAGGGGCCCCGCCTGCATTAGGAAGAGGTTCCAGAAGACCACAGAGGTGTAGGGCGCTATCGCCGGCGACACGCCAGCCAACAATATGGCGGCCAGCGCCGCCGAGATGTAGAGGGGCCTCCTCTCGGCTAGGGCTATTAGGGCTAGGGCCAGGCCCGGGCCGAGGCCGGCGGCCACGTACATGAGCACGCCCTGCGCGGTCGGCAGATAGTTGGAGTAGGCCGAGAGGCCTAGGGGCGCGGCGCCGACGTAGGGATTGGGCGTAGAGACGCCGCCCCAATACCAGACCTCGAGGGCCGCCGACGCGGCCGCCGCGGCGAGGCCGGCCAGGGCCCCCCGCGCGTTGCCCCTAAGCGCGCCCCTCGCCCCCGCGACGAGGCCTACGGCGAAGGCCATATAGGCGGTCTCCTGGTGTGCGAGGGCCGAGAGGATCAGCAGCGAGGCCGACGCCCAAGGCCTCTCGTCGTATTTAGACTCCATGAGCCCTAGGGCCGCCAGCAAGAGCAGCGTGCCGAGGGCCTCCCTCTGGAACTCCCAAGATATCGCCAAGTCGAAGAGGTAGAAGGCAAAGGCAGCTGCGGCGAGGAGCGCGGCGCCCGGCCTAGCCCCGATAGACCTGGCCAAATACGCGGCCGCCGCCGAGGAGAGGCCGTAGATTATGGGCGGGAGGACCTTGAAGGCGTACCAAGCCCCCACGGCTAGGGCCAGCGGCGCCGCGACTAAGTCCAAGAGGGGCGGGAGGTGGGCCATGCCGCCCTCCCAGTAGAAGGCCGCGAAGGGGTCTGGCCTGGCGAGGAAGTCCTCTAGGTGGGCTATGTAGTCGACGGTGTCCCAGCCCAGGGGGTAGGGCCACCATATGAGCTCCGGGACTAGCCTAAAGGCGAAGCCGAGGAGGAAGGCGGAGGCGTATAGGTAGGGGGGCCTTAGGAGGCCTCTGAGCCGCGAAGACGCGCCGGCCCACAAATCGGCGAGGGTCGGGCCGCCCGCGGAGGCCGGCCTCCCCAACGCCGCGTGTACCAGCGCCGTGGCCGACGCAGAGATGGAGCCGGCTACGGCTATGGCTGCCAACGCGGCCGCGCCGGGGGCGTAGGGCGATCCGACTAGCGGCGTCAAGAAGTCGTAGTAGGCCCAGTTCAGGGCCAGGGAGCCGAGGCGGCCCGCGGCTATTAGGGCGAGGGATGCCAGAGACGCTATGCAGGTCGAGTAGAGGCCGTGCCTCCGCCAACACTCGGCCAAGTCCAGCGAGGCCGCCGCGCCGCCCAACAACGATATCGCCCAGACGTAGTAGTCTAGGGGGACGCCCGAGGGCCGCGCCGCCAAGAGCTCGGCGGTTGCGGCCAAGGCAAACGCCGCCAGAAGCGCCTTAGCCCAACGCATGGCGTGGAGAGCCCCTAATTTATATATGCGTTGCGTTGTGCGTGAGGAGCGAGCCCGTGGCAAAGGCCTTGTCCTACGGCCTATTGGCCCTGCTCATGGCCGCCTACGCCTCCTACACATTTCAACTATTCGGCTTCATTCCGCAGTACGTATCGGACGAGGTCTATTACGTCTCGGCAGCCCACAACCTCCTAGTCGCCTACGGCCTAGCGCCGAACGCCACTGTGCCGGTCCCCAACTATCTGAACCTCGAACATCCGCCCTTGGCCAAATACCTCATAGCCCTCTCCATATGGGCCTTGGGGCTTAGGCCCTACGCCTGGCGCCTCCCTGGCTGGGCCTTGGGCGAGGCGGCCCTGCTCTTGGCGTACCTCGTCGGCGTGAGGCTGACGGAGCGTTGGGGCCTCGCGAGATACGCGGGGGGCCTCGCCGCCGCCTCTGCGCTGGCCCTAGACCCCAACTATTGGGTCCAACACGGCTTAGCCCTCTTGGACCCCTATGCGGGCTTCTTCGGCCTCTTGGCCCTATACCTAGCGCTTAGGGCTAAGGGCACGGGGGGCCTCCTCTTGGCCGCCCTAGCCGTCGGGCTGGCCGCCGCGAGCAAGGAGACGGCGGCGCCGCTCGCCGTGGCCTTGGCCGTATATGCATACCTCAAGACGAGGCGCCTCCTGCCGGCGGCCGCTGCGCTCTTAATACCGTTGGCGACGTATCTGGCCCTCTCGGCGCCCCTCATGGCCCTGCTGGGCCTCGACAAATGGCTTGCCCAAGGCCCCCTCCACATGGCCGGCTGGGACGTCGAGAGCGGCCACTTGCCGCCCTACGCGCTGGGCCAGATATCTACGCCGTGGGGTTGGCTCCTCGACATAAACCCCTTCTACATGGGCCTGGGGCTCTACGCCTCCACTAGCCCCCCGCTCCTCCTGGCCTGGCTCGCCCTCTCGGCCTACGCCTTCGCGCTCAGAGACCGCGACTTGGCCGCCGCGGCGTCGTTCCCCCTCTCCATATACTTAGCCCTATGGCTGGTCTACGCGCTGGGCAACCACACGCTCCTCAGCTTCTACGTGTCCAGCTTCAGCCCCATGTCCGACGCCTTCGTGGGCGCGGCCCTAGTGGATTTAACGGCGCGATACTTAAAAGCCGAGGGGGCTAGGGGCGCGTGGAGGCCATAGAGCTCGCCATATTGTTGGGAGTCGCCGTGGCCTTGGCGATAGCCTTCTTCTGGTTCGCCTATACTTATTTCTACTCCACAACGAAGACTATTCCAAGGATAACGCCGCCCGAGCTCTACTACGCCGGAAATGGGACTCTCGTGATCTACGTCTACAACCCTGGCCCCAACCACGCATACGTAAACGCAGTCTTCCTAAACGGCGAGGCTTGTAACCTCACCTCAGGCGAGGAGATCCCGCCGTATAGGACCGTCGAGGTGAGGGCCCTCTGCAGGGCGCCGCCGGGCCTACCGCAATATTCGGGGAAGCTCGTCGTAAACGGCTACGCCTTTGTCTTCGACGCGTCGCCCGACTAGCCGCGCCGCCGGCCGTGCGCCATAGGGCTGTGCGCATTATTTAAAAGCCTCGGCGTCGTCGTCTGCATGAGGGCGTACTTGACGCAGCCGGACATATACGGCGACGCGGTGGCCTTCGTCGCGGAGGACGACTTGTGGCTATACTCCGGGGGGAGGGCCTACAGGCTGACGTCGGACTTCGGCGTAGTGCTAAGGCCTAGGTTCTCGCCCGACGGGAAGTGGATAGCATTCGCCAGGCTCCAGCAGACGGACCAAGGCACGCTGGCGGAGGCCTACGTGATACCGGCCGAGGGCGGGGAGCCGAGGAGGCTCACATACTTCGGGAGCGCCTTCACCAGAGTCGTGGGGTGGACGCCCGACGGGAGGGTCTTAGTCCAAAGCGACTTCAAGGCCCCCTTCTCTCAGTGGCGGGAGCTTTACGCCGTCTCGCTGGACGGCTCCTACGAGCCCCTGCGCCTAGGCCCGGCCTCTGCCCTAGCCTACGGGCCGGGCGGAGTCGTCGTCTTGGGCAGAAACACCTACGACCTCCCCTACTGGAAGCGCTATAGGGGAGGCACCAAGGGGGTCCTCTGGATAAGCAGAGACGGGGGAGGGCCTTCTCCAAGTTCCTGGACCTCCCGGGAAACATAACGTCGCCCATGATAGTGGGCGGGAGGGTCTACTTCATCTCGGACCACGAGGGGGTCGGCAACCTCTACTCCGTGGACCTCTCGGGCGGGGACCTCAGGCGGCACACAGACTTCAAGGACTTCTACGCCAGAAACGCAGGCACGGACGGGAGGAGGATAGCGCTACAGGCTGGGGGCGAGATATATATCTACGACCCGGCCTCCGATAGGCTGGAGAAGCTGGATATAGACGTACCGACGTCTAGGAAGGCCAGGCAGCCCGCCTTCGTGGACCCGCTGAAGTATTTAGAGGAGTTCTGGCTCCCCTCGCCCGACTACATAGCGCTTATCTCTAGGGGCCAAGCCTTCAGAGTCCCGCCGTGGGAGGGGGCCGTGGTCCAGCTGGGCGCTAGGGGCGGGGAGACTAGGTATAAGCACCTATCGGCCGACGGCGACAAGGTCGCGCTCGCCACATACGACGGCGCCATAGAGGTCTATTCGGCGGACGGGCTGCTCAAGAGGCTTGAGCCGGGGATAGGCATAATAGAGGCCCTCGCCCTTAAATGGCCTAGGCTGGCCGCGGCGAACCACAGGGGGGAGCTGTGGCTCATAGACCTAGAGTCCGGGGCGAAGGCCTTGGCGGATAGGAGCGAGTACGGGCTCATACTAGACCTCGCCTGGCACCCCTCGGGCAATTGGCTCGCATACGCCAAGCCCTCCGGCCACTACACGCAGAACATAAGGCTCCTCGACGTCAGGTCGGGCAAGGCCTACGACGCGACTCCGCCGACTAATTACGACTACTCCCCCGCCTTCGACCCCGAGGGCAGATACCTCTACTTCCTCTCCCGCCGCGCCATGAACCCCGCCTTCGACCCGACGCAGTTCTACTACGTCTTCGCGAAGCACTCTAAGCCCTACCTAATAGTCCTCCGCCGCGACGACCCCTCGCCCTTCGTCGAGTATAAAAAGCTCGAGGGGAGGGTCGAGGAGGTAGACGTGGACGAGATACAGAGAAGGATAGAGGCGTTCCCCGTGGAGGAGGGCATATACGCCGCCGTGGCGGGCCTAAGGGGAGGCCGAGTCGCTTGGCTTAAATTCGAGGTCGAGGGGGCCCTCCGCTACTACCTCTGGTCGGCCGCCGAGAGGAGGGGCTCCGTCGAGGTGTACAGCCTAGAGGATAAGGCAAAGGAGCAGCTCTTGTCGGGGGTCTCGGCGATAAGGGCGTCGCCCGACGGGAAATACCTATTGGCCAAGGAGGCGGATAGGCTGAGGCTCATAGACGTGGAGAAGAGGCCCGATCTACAGGCCAGGGAGCCGGGGAGGAGGAGCGGGATTGTGGATATCTCGAGGGTTAAGGTCTACGTGGAGCCCGCGAAGGAGTGGAGGCAGATGTTCAGAGAGGCCTGGCTCTTGATGAAGGAGAACTTCTGGAGGACGGACATGAACGGCGTGGATTGGGACGCCGTCTATAAGAAATACGAGCCCCTGCTCGATAGGATTTCGACGCGCTTCGAGCTAAGCGACATCATCAACGAGATGCAGGGGGAGCTGGGCAATAGCCACGCCTACGAGATAGTGCCGGACTTGGGGGTAGATAGACCGTACCCAGTGGGGGGCCTCGCCGCGCGCTTCTATTGGGACGGCAAGTGCTGGCGCGTCGCCGAGCTCTACGTGGGCGACCCCTCCTACGAGAACGAGAAATCGCCTCTGCTCGCGCCCGGCGTAGACGTAAAGCCCGGCGACTGCGTGCTGTCCATAGCCGGCGTGCCCCTCGGGCCCGGCTCCCCGCCCGAGTCCGCCCTCCTCAACAGAGCCGGCGACGTCGTGGCGGTGGAGGTGGAGAGGGGAGGGGAGGTAAGGCGGTATTTCGTCAGAGCGCTGAGAGACGAGAAATACGCCATATATAGGAGCTGGGTGGAGAGGAATAGGCGGTATGTGCACGAGAGGACAGGGGGCAGAGTGGGCTACGTCCACATACCCGACATGGGGCCGGCCGGCTGGGCCGAGCTCTTCAAGTCCCTAATAGCAGAGGGCTATAGGGAGGCCTTCATAATAGACGTGCGCTTCAACCGCGGCGGCCACACCTCCGGCATGTTGGTGCAACGCGTCGCGGTCCAGGCCTTCGGCGCCTTTTTGACCCGGTACTTCAAGCCCAGCCCCTACCCGGAGCTTGTGATGCCTAAGGCCATGGTGCTCTTGACCAACGAATACGCGGGCTCCGACGGCGATATATTCACCTACGACTTCAAGAAGCTGGGCCTAGGCCCCGTGGTGGGGACTAGGACTTGGGGAGGCACCGTCGGGATAGACACGCGATATAAGCTGGTCGACGGCACGATAATCACCCAGCCCAAGTACGCCTTTTGGGCCGAGGGCGTGGGGACTGGCATAGAGGGCCGCGGCGTCGACCCAGACATTTGGGTAGACATAGCGCCGCAGGACTATAGGGAGGGGAGGGACCCCCAGCTGGACAGAGCCGTCGAGGAGGCGCTGAGGCTCATGGGCAAGGGCCTATCGCTGGAGGCGTTGGCCTAGGCGGCGAGTTTATATACACACTGGGCCAATTCTTCGTGGGCCTCAAGGAGCAGATACTCGAGCTCCTCAAGACGGACGAGGAGTTCAGGTACGCCGTAGCCGGCCTACTGGGCATCTCGGCGATCTACGACTCCATAAACAAGCTGGCCAAGGTCGTCGAGGACCTAGTCGCGGTGGTGAAGTCCCACGACGAGAGGCTCGCTAAGGTAGAGGAGAGACTTAATAGGCTTGAGGAGAGGCAGGAGAGGGTTGAGGATAGACTTACTAGAGTTGAGGAT